>JAYZWP010000375.1:0-7030 GCA_036142245.1 Pseudomonadota bacterium
GGGTTTATCCAGGAGGTCACGGTGCGGGAAGGGGACCGGATCGCGGCGGGTGATCTGTTGGTGGCGATCGACCCGGCCGATGTGAACGGGGAAATCCGGCGCCGGGAGGCGGCCCTCGAGTCCGCCCGGGCCGATCTGGCCGATGCCCGTCGGGACGTGACCCAATTCACCACCCTGCTGGATCAGGGGGGTATTCCGGCCGACACGTTGCGCAAGGCGCAGGTGCGTTTGAGTGTGGCCGAGGCCGCGTTGGCCCAGGCCGAGGCGGCGCTGCACACGGCGTTGGCGCAGCGCCGCTACACCCGTATCGAGAGTCCCGTCGACGGGGTGGTCGTGGCGCGGGAACGCCAGCCGGGCGATCTGGCCACCCCGGGCTCGCCTATTCTGGTCCTGGAGTCGCGCCAGTCGCTGGTGTTCCAGACCTTCGTCGCCGAGCGTCACATCGGTGCCATCGCACCGGGCGATGCGGTGACGGTCCATCTCGATGCCGTGGGGCGCAGCGTGGCGGGACAGGTGCTCAGGATCGTGCCGTCCGGTGACCCGGCCACCCGCCGTTATGAGGTGAAGGTCTCGCTGCCCGTGGACGCGGCGCTGCTGCCCGGCATGTTCGGCCGGGCCGCTTTCATCCTGGGCAGCCGCGAGGCGCTGCTGGTCCCGATGGCGGCTTTCACGGAGCGGCTTGGCCTCGACGGGGTGTTCGTGGTGGAAGAGCCGGGGGTCGCGCGGTTTCGCTGGGTACGCTGGCGCGATGCGCAGAGCGGTTTTCGCGAGGTGACGGCGGGACTCGAACCCGGCGAGCGGGTGATTCTTGATCCGCCGGAAGATCTCACCGATGGTGCCCCGGTCATCACCGACGGCAGCGTACACGGCGCCGCGCCCGGACTTGAACGGGGCGCATAACATCGCGGGGCGCCTGGCGCGCCTGTTCGTCAGTTCCCGGCTGACACCGCTGTTCATCCTGGCGGTCACCCTGGCCGGGGTGCTGGCGCTGCTGATCACGCCCAGGGAGGAAAACCCGCAGATCGCGGTGCCCGCGGTGCGGGTGGACGTAGCGCTGGCCGGCGCTTCGGCACTGGAGGTGGAGCAGCTGGTTCTGATTCCGCTGGAAGGCATGCTGAGCGAACTGCGGGACGTGCGTCACACCTACGGTTTCGCTGCCGCATCGGCCGCGTCGGTGACGGTGCAGTTCGATGTCGGTCTGGATAACGAGGATGCGCTGGTCCGGGTCTATCAGAAACTGGATCAGAGCCGGCACCGTCTGCCGCCGGAAGCCGGATCGCCGGCGGTAACCCTGCATGATGTGGACGACGTGCCGGTGGTGGTGGCGACGCTCTACTCGGAGACCTTCGATGACTACGGTCTGCGACGCATCGCGGACCGGATCGCGGATCGGCTGCGCAGTGTGCCGGATGTGTCGGTGGTGGAGGTGTTCGGTGGCCGGGTCCGGGAAGTCCGGGTGGAACTCGACCCGGAACGGGCCCAGGCCTTCGGGGTGACGCTCGACCAGGGGATCGACGCGCTGGCGGCGGCCAACCGGTCTCTGCCGGCCGGCGCCTACATTGGGGACAACCGCCGCGATACGGTGTTCGTGGCCGGGCAGCTCACCTCCGCGCAACAGGTGGAACAGCTCGTGGTCGGGGACCGGGACGGGCGGTTCATCTACCTGAGTGATGTGGCCGACGTGGTGGACGGCCCGCCCGACGAGCGCCGTTCCGTCACCCGGATCGGGTTCGGCTCCGGAGCCGTCCGGGCGCCGCGTGGGGAGTTCAACGCCGTCAGCATCGCGGTGGCGAAGGAGCGCGGCAGCAACGCGGTCGCCGTGGCTGACCAGGTGCTGGAGCGCATCGCGCAAATCCGCCAGCGGGAAGTGCCGCAGGCGGTATCACTCGTGATCTCGCGCAACGACGGGGCCAAGGCGGACCAGGCGGTCAATGACCTGATCTGGCAACTGGCCGGTGCCATCGGCGCCGTGCTGGTGATCCTGATGCTGTTTCTGGGTCACCGTGAGGCGCTTATCGTGACCGGGGTGGTTCCCCTGAGCCTGTTTCTGGTTCTGATTGCCAACTATTTTTTGGGCATCACGATCAACCGGGTGACATTGTTTGCTCTGATCGTCGCGCTCGGTTCCCTGGTGGACGCCGCCATCGTGGTGGTGGAGAACATCCACCGGCGTTTCGCCACGGAACCCAACGCGCCGAAGGAGCAGTTGGCGGTGGACGCCACGGCGGAGGTCGGGCCGGCCACCAACTTCGCCACCTTCGCCATCATGGCGGTGTTCGGCGCCATGATCGTGCTGACGGACGTACAGAGCGAGTATTTCTTTCCGATCACCATCGACGTGCCGATCGCCATGGGTGCGTCGCTGCTGGTGGCGTATCTCGTCACCCCCTGGGCGGCCCGGCGCTGGCTGCGGGCGGACAGCCTGGGAGGGCGGCTCGATCTCGCACTGGATGCGGCGCGTATCCGCAAGGTGAGGGACGACATCATCCGCAATATCCGGGCGCGTCTGCCGGCCGCGGCGCTGGAGCAGCTCCGGTCGGTCGGGGCGGAATGGCGTTCCGGGCCGGCCGCCCCGCGGGGCCTGTACGATCGGTTGCTGTGCCGGCTGCTGGATCGTGCCTCGGCGCGGCGGCTGTTGTGGCTGCTGCTGGTCGGGGCGGTGACGCTTGCTCTCGTGCAGCCGCTCTGGCAGTTCTTGCGCCCGCAGGGGGTCGCCGGGGCCGTGTCGCCGCTGGGTGTCGGGGTCACTTTCCTGCCGCGCTACGAGTCGGACACGTTTTCGATCCAGGTGGATGGTCCGGAATCAGCGCCGTTGCAGCAGACCGACCGCGTCAGCCGCGAGATCAGCCGGCTGCTGCGCGCGGTGCCGGAAGTGGATCACTACGTCGTCACGGTCGGCGCGGCCGGGCCGCCGGATCTGGCCGGCGTGGTACGGGGCAGCCACTACCGAAACGGGGCGCACCAGGCGGAGGTTCGCGTCAATCTGGTCCCGGACCGCACGCGGGAGAGATCATCGGTGGCGGTGGTCCGGGCGCTCAGACCGGCGATGGAGCAGATCGCCGCGCAGTATCCGGGGACCGACATTCGTCTCCTGGAGGACCCTCCCGGGCCGCCGCTTCAGGCCATGCTGGTGGCCGAGCTGTACGGCCGGGATCTGGACGAATTGGAGGCGCTGACGGTGCGGGTCGCCGACGCTTTTCATTCGACCTATGACATCGCCGAGGTGCACCACTCGCTGGAGGCACCGGTGGTCGAGCACCGCATCGAAGTGGATCACGAAAAAGCGGCGTTGTCGCGGGTCAACACGGAGCAGGTGATCCGGGTCGTGCAGGCGACCTTCGGCGAGCTGACGCTGGGCTCCGTGCACCTGCCCGGGGAGCGTCACCCGGTTCCGGTGGTGGTCGAGGTGCCGGTCCACAAGCGGTTTGATCCGCGCGATCTGGAGCGGATCTACGTGATCAATCGGGAAGGGCAGCGGGTACCCCTGTCCGCGGTGACGGAACACCGGTTCGTACCCCGGGACCGGGTGATCAAACATAAGGACAACGAGCGGATGGAATTCGTCGCGGCGGAGATCGTGCACTCCTCACCGATCTACGCGGTGGCGGATCTCAACGAGCGGGTCGGCGACCTGCGCACCCGCGGCGGGGATGCGGTGCGCACCGGCAACCTCGGCTTGCTCGAACAGGCGCCGAACACCATCGGCGGTTACCTGCTGCTCTGGCAGGGGGAAAGCCGCCTGATGCTCAACAGCTTTCGGGAGATGTTCATCGCGCTGGGGATCGCGGTTACGGTGGTTTATCTGCTCCTGGTGGGATACTACCGTTCGTTTGTGATGCCGCTGCTGGCGATGGTGTCGTTGCCCCTCGCCCTGATCGGCGTCTTTCCCGGTCACTGGGTGATGGGAGCCGACTTCGCCAGTCCGTCCATTGTCGGCATCATCGCGTTGACCGGGGTGGGCATTCGCGGCTCGCTGCTGATCATCGACTTCATCCAGGCGCTGGTGGCGGAGGGGACCCCGCTGCGCGAGGCGGTGCGCACGGCCGGCGCCATCCGCCTGCGGCCGATATTCCTGACCGCCGCGACCATCGTGGTCGGCTCGGTCGTGATGATCACCGATCCGGTATTCGGTGGTCTCGCCATCAGCTTGATCTTTGGCACCTTGACCGCGACGGCCCTCACCGTCTTCGTGGTGCCGGTGCTGTATTACCGGTTCGCGCGGCGCTAGGCGTCATCTGTGACGTGCGGGTTCAGGGCGTTCGACGAGCATGAGCGGCTGCTCCGCCGAGCCTGACGAGAGCGGCCGTACGCCGGGTTTATGCCTGACCGGTCAATCCACCCCGCGCAATTTCTAGCCGATGCGCGCGGTGTCGGCCGGTCGGCTTCCCGTCGCTAGGGAGACGGCTTGGCCGGACCCGCCCGGTCGACGGATGGACGCCACAACCTGCCGTGCAGCGCCGAGGCGCGCCACCTTTCCAGGCCGTGTTCCACCAGGGAGTAGAGCGCCGGAATCACCGCCAGCGTGAGCAGGGTTGAACTCAGCATGCCGAAGATGATGGTGACCGCCATGGGGCCGTTCGCCTCTGCGCCGGCGCCGAATCCCAGGGCGGCGGGCAGCATGGCCAGGATGATGGTGAGCGAGGTCATCAGCACCGGGCGCAGGCGTATCGGGCAGGCTTCCAGCAGGGCGTCGTCGATGGGTTTGCCCTTCTCCCGGAGCTGGTTGGCCAGATCGACCAGCAGGATGGAGTTCTTGGCGACCAGTCCCACCAGCAGGATCATGCCGATCATGGAGTAGATGTTCAGGGTCATGTCGAACAGCCACAGCCCGAACAGTCCACCGACGATGGCGAGCGGCTGCGCCATCATGATGATCAGCGGTTGGATCAGTGAATTGAACTGACTGGCAAGCACCATATAGAGCAGTACCACCGAGAGCACCAGGGTGCCGGCGAGGGTATCGCCGGTTTCCAGGTAATCCTTGGAGGCGCGCGCGAAGATCAGTTCGTGGCCGGCGGGCAGATCCCGCGAGGCTTGCTTCACGGTATTGATCGCTTCGCCCAAAGGTACGCCCGGCTCGGAGTAGAAGTTGGCCGAGTAGCGCAGATCGTAGCGCGAGATGACGGCAGGGCCCAGGCGTCGCTCCAGGGTCGCGACCGTGTCGGCGCGTACCAGGTCGCCGGAGCGGCTGCGCAAGTAGATTTTGCGCAGGTCCTCCGGCCGGGTGAACTGCCCGTCCCGGGCCTTGACGCGCACGTCGTAGCGTTCCCCGTCACCCGGGTCGTCGTTGTAGTAGGCCAGGTCGACACCACCCATCAGCATGTTGACGGCCTGGGAGAGCTGCGCGGTGTTGATGCCGAGGCTCGCCGCGCGGGTGCGGTCGACCTTCAGCTCCAGTTGTGGCAGGTCCAGTTGCAGATCCAGGTCAACCCTCCCCAGCTCGGGGTGGTCGCGGTCCAGCCGCGCCTTGAAGTCCTGCGCCACTTCCGCCACCGTGTCGAGATTCGTGCCGCGGATCACGAACTGCAGCGGTTCGCCGCGGGCACCCGGGATGGCCGGAATGCGCCCGGCGAAACCCTCCACACCGGGTATGTCCGCCAATGCCACCTGCAGTTCGTCGATCACGTCGTACTGGTGGAGCGGGCGTTCGGAACTCGGTAGCAGACGCACGAACACCATGCCCCGGCTCACGTAGCCGGTCGGGCCGACGCCGATGGCGGCCCAGAAGTCCTTGATGTCGTCGCGGCCTTCGAGCACCGCCTCGATCTGCGCCATCCGGGTTTCGGTGTAATCCAGGTTGCTGCCGAGCGGGGTTTTGAAACTGATCAGGAAGCCGCCCTCGTCGACCTCGGGCTCGAAGGTTTTGCCAATCCGGTTGAACAGCAGCCCACTGGTGGCGACGATGACCACCGTCACCACCAGCACCAGCGCGCGGTGGTGCAGCACCCCGGCGATGAAACGGCGGTAGCCGTTCTGCAACCCGAGCATGGCCCGCTCCACGGTCCGGGAGACCGGGTTGGTCGGTCCCCGGGAGCGGCCGAGGAACCGTGAGCAGAGCATCGGCGTCAGCGTGACCGCGACGAACAGCGACGCCAGTACGCCGACCGTGACCACGATGGCGAACGCCTCGAAAAACATGCCGATGATGCCGGTCATGAAGATCACCGGGCCGAAGATGGAGACCAGCGCGAAGGTCGCGGCCACGATGGCGAAATAGACCTCCTTGGCGCCGTTGGCCGCGGCGGTCATGGGGTCTTCGTCGAGATCCTCCAGGTGCCGGTCGATGTTCTCCAGCACGACGATGGCATCGTCCACCACCACGCCGATCAGCAGCAGCAGCGCCAGCATGGTCATCATGTTGAGTGTCATGCCGGCGAAATAGATCAGCATGATGGCCGCCAGCAGCGATACCGGAATCGCCAGGGCGATGATGATGGTGGCGCGCACGTTGAGCAGAAACAGGAACACGACCAGCGAGGCGAGCAGGGCGCCCAGGTAGACGTGCTCCTCCAGCGCCTTGATGCTGTCCTCGATGAAGTCCGCTTCGTTCCAGGAGTATTCGAGCTGCATCCCGGGCGGCAGGTTCGGGCGCAGTTCCTCCTCAAGTACTTCCCCCACTTTGCGGGCGATCGCGACGGTGTTGGCGTTGCTGATCTTGACGATGCCCAGGCCGATCGACGGGGTCTTCAGATAGCGGGCAGCGGCGCGCCGATCCTCGGAGGCGCTGACCACTTCCGCCACGTCCCGCAGGTAGATCGGCGCTTCGTCCCGATGGCCTACTACCAGCGCCTCCATCTCCTTGACGCTGTGGTATTCGTGGTCGAGCTTGATCAGGTATTCGGTGTTGCTGCCCACCAGGAATCCGCCGGGCAGCTGGAAATGCTCGTTGCGCAGCGCGGCCTGGATGTCCTGGGCGGTTACCCCCAGCGCCGCCATGCGGCTGAGATTCAGATTGACGCGGATATTGCGCCCCGCGGCACCGCCCACATAGACCTCGCCGACACCGTCGATGGTCTCCAGCCGTTTTTTC
>JAYZWP010000376.1:0-3404 GCA_036142245.1 Pseudomonadota bacterium
CTGGCGCCCGACGATATCGAGGCAGAAGGGATACGACGCGCCCGGGGCGCGGCTTCGAACGCGGATCTGATACTGCTGGTGAGCGAAGCCGGCAGGGTTGCGGAGGATTTGGGCCTGGTGGATCGACAGATCGCCCCAGACAGCCGGATCTTGGTGGTCGAGAACAAGATCGACATACCCGGCCTTGCGCCGGAAATGCTGGACTGGAGCGGTATGTGCAGTGTCCGGCTGAGTGCGCGCACCGGTGCCGGCATTGATCTCCTGGAGCAGGCTTTGGCCACCGTTGCCGGCAGCGGCACAGCCGACCAAGCGCCCTTCATTGCGCGGTTGCGCCACCTGGATGCCCTGATGGACTGTGCCGCGGCGTTGCAGGCGGCACAGTCCGCCGGAGAGGGTGGCGCTGAACTGCTGGCCGAGGAGTTGCGTCACGCCCAGTCCGCCCTCGGCCGGATACTGGGCGAGGTAACCAGTGAGGATCTGCTCGGCGAGATCTTCTCGACCTTCTGTATTGGCAAGTAGCGCGCCGCCGTGGATGTAGACACGACCCCCCGGGTGCTGATGATTGGCGGCCATGACCCTACCGGTGGCGCCGGATTGGTGGCAGACGTGGAAACGGCCGCTGCGTTCGGGTGCCGCGCGCTGTCTCTCGTCACCGCCCTGACGGTTCAGGACACGCGCGGGGTGACGCGATTCGAACCGGTCGACCCGGCGTTGTTGCGTGAGCAGGGCGAACGACTTCTGATGGATCTGAAACCCAACGCGGTCAAGATTGGCATGCTGGCCAGTGTCGATATCGCGCAGGTCGTGGTGGATCTGCTCAAAAACTGTGGCGGCGCGCAGGTCGTGGTTGATCCCGTCTTGGCGAGCGGGGCAGGTGATCCACTCTCGGATGATCGTCTGCGCTCGGTAATTCGAGACCAAATAGCGAGAAAGTGCACCTTAATGACGCCAAACCGGCGAGAACTGCTCTCTTTGTACGAGCCGCCCGCGATGCCGGACTGCGCCACTCTGGTAACCGGGACGGACAGCGAGGCGCGCGGCCCGGTGGTGCACGAGTTGCACCAGCCGGGCGCTGCACCCCAACGCTGGCGCTGGCGCCGGCTTGCGGGCGGCTATCACGGCTCCGGTTGTACGCTCGCCAGTGCTGCCGCCAGTCGGCTGGCACAGGGCGCGGCGCTTATCGACGCTGTCGAAGACGCTCAGGCCTATACCTGGGAGACCTTGGCAAGGGCCAGCGACCGCGGTCGCGGGCAGTGGCTGCCGCTGCGTGGCCCGGCGAAGGTGTTTATCGCGGAGGGGCGCCGTGGCCAAATCGGTTGATATCTCGGGTCTGTATGCGATCACCGACGAAACCCTGTTACCCGATGCATATCTTCCGGCAGGCGTCGCAAAGGCGTTGCAGGGGGGCGCGCGGTTGGTCCAGTACCGCGACAAGTCCGGGGATGTCGCGAAACGCCGCCGCCAGGCAGCCGCCCTGCAGGAGATCTGCCGTGCACACGGTCGCCCGTTGATCATCAACGATGACGTCGCCCTGGCGGTGCAGGTGGCGGCTGCCGGGGTTCATCTGGGGCGGGACGATTTTTCCGTGGCCCAGGCACGCGCCGTCCTGGGCCGGGATGCGCTGATTGGGGTGAGCTGTTACAACGAGCTGGAGCGGGCCTCATTGGCGGTGCGGCAGGGGGCCGACTATGTCGCTTTCGGCCGGGTCTACCCATCCGCCACCAAACCGGGCGAGATCTACGCTGATCTGGACCTGATCCGCCGCGCCGCCATCGAGTTGCCCTGTCCGGTTGTGGCCATCGGTGGGATCACCGCGGCCAACGCCGCGCCGGTTATTGCCGCGGGAGCGAGCGCCGTGGCCGTCATTGGCGATCTATTCGGCGCCGCGGACATTGCCGCCGCGGCTAGCGCCATCGCGTCCCTGTTCCCTGGCCTATCCCCCTGAACAACGCCGCGTAACTCACCAGTCGGAAAGGAAGAGGTGCCCATGTTCAGCCGCTCTGCAGAACTGTTCGAAAGTGCCCGGAAGCTCATTCCCGGCGGCGTCAACTCGCCGGTCCGTGCCGTCGGTGGGGTCGGCGGTGAGCCGCGTTTCATCGCCTCGGCCCGGGGGGCGTGGTTGATGGACGTGGACGGCAACCGATATATCGATTTCGTTGGCTCATGGGGTCCGATGATTCTCGGCCACGCGCCCGCCGCGGTGGTGTTCGCGGTGCAACAGGCGGCCGCTGATGGCCTTTCCTTCGGTGCGCCCACGGCACGCGAAGTGGAAATGGCCGAACGTCTCTGCACGTTGGTCCCCGGCATTGAACAGGTGCGCCTGGTCAATTCCGGCACCGAGGCTACGATGAGCGCCCTGCGCTTGGCGCGGGCCGCTACCGGGCGAGAGCTGATCGTCAAATTCGATGGCTGCTACCACGGCCACAGCGACGGTCTTCTGGTGAACGCCGGTTCCGGGGCGCTTACCTTCGGCGTGCCCTCCTCTCCCGGGGTCCCGGCGGCCCTCGCCGCGCTGACACTCTCGCTTCCCTACAACGATCCCGAAGCCGCGGACGCGCTGTTCCGCAGCCACGGGGAGCGCATCGCAGCGGTGATCGTGGAACCGGTTGCCGGCAATATGGGCTGCGTCCCGCCGCAGGCGGGCTTTCTGCAAGGACTTCGGGCGCTGTGCGACCGCCACGGCAGCCTGCTGGTATTCGATGAGGTGATGACCGGTTTTCGGGTGCACCTGGCGGGCGCCCAGGGTCTCTACGGCGTCACACCGGACCTCACGACCCTGGGAAAAGTGATCGGCGGCGGCTTGCCGGTGGGTGCCTTCGGTGGCCGGGCTGACCTGATGGAGCAGATGGCGCCGGCCGGGCCGGTTTATCAAGCGGGGACCCTGTCCGGCAATCCGTTGGCCGTGGCAGCGGGTCTGGCGACCTTGGAGGCTGTCAGCGAACCCTTTTTCTACGAACGCTTGACTGAAACCACCCGGACCCTGACCCAGGGACTGGAAGACGCCGCCCGGGATGCCGGCGTCCCCGTCGTCACCGCGGCGGTCGGCGGCCTGTTCGGCCTGTTCTTCGCTCCGCGCATGCCGCACGACCTCGCGACGGTTCAGCAAACCGACACGCAACGCTTTCGCCGCTTCTTCCACGCCATGTTGTGCCAGGGGGTGTACCTGGCGCCCTCCGCCTACGAGGCAGGGTTTGTCTCTGCCGCTCATGACGCGCAGGTGATAGAGGCCACACTGGCGGCCGCGCGAGCGGCCTTCGCGGCGATCGCGCGGGACGGGGTCGACCCAGCCCTTTCCAGCTAAAAAAGACAATAAACACGATTGAGAATTATTCTCAATCGCATTACACTCCCGCCCCGGCGATCCGGATCGCCGCACAACACCGAAACCGGCGCTCGTGTCCCGT
>JAYZWP010000377.1:0-7049 GCA_036142245.1 Pseudomonadota bacterium
GAGTTCCTTCACCCGGACCTGCTGCGCCTCGGAGGTGGGACGCTCGAACTCCGGACCCACCCGCACCCGGGTCGCCGTCCCCTGCGGAGTATTGATCTTCTCCGTGAAGGCCGGTAGCCCAGCTTCCCGCAACTGATCGAAAACCGCCTTGGCGCCGGCATCGTTGGCAAAGGTGCCGCCCTGCACCACCCAGCCCGCCGCGGGAGGCTCCAAAGAGGGTGCCGGATCAGCGTCCGCGATCGACGCCACCGGCTCAGTTGTCTGCGCCGGGGTCGCCGCAGAAGACACCGGGTCCGGCTCAGCCGCGACAAGCGGTTTTGCGCTCCACTCGACGGGCGGGGCCGCCGGGTTCGGTCGCGGCGCCAGCGCCCGGTCGATCCCCGGGACCTCAGGCGCCAAGTGACGCGCCGGCGGGTCGGGCATCGAGACCACCGGTACGGAGGGATCTTCCCGGGGGCTGAAATCGAGCAGCGCGGGAATCAGAATGACGGCCAGACACAGGAGCACGATGGCACCCACCAGGCGCTGGCGCTTATCTTCGGTCATGCGGCGTCGTCGGCGTGGACCGGTTGCGGCCCCTTATTGTATCGCTCTGTATTCATGCCGCACCGAGCAGCTCCCGCACCTGGGCCGCGAGATAGAACTAACCGAACGCGACAATGCGCTCGTCCGGCGCAGCAGTGTCCCGCAAGTGCGTGACGGCGTCAGCCACCGTTGCGTGAATCCTGACATCCACGTCCCGCCGCGCGCAGGCGATACCCGCTACACGTTCCAGGCCAGGACCGTCGAGCGCCCGCTGCTGGGTCAACGGCGCCAGGTGCCACTCGCCGAACTCCGGGGGCACCGTGGCCAACATCCCCGCGGCGTCCTCGTCCGCCAGAGAACTGAACAACAGGCGGTGACGCCCGGAGTGCGGTTGCAGGGCGGTCCACAGGGCGCCTGCCGCCGCCGGATTGTGGGCGACATCGAGTACCCAGCCGCCCAACCTTTCGACATGCGCCGGCAGAAGCGTGCTCGTCAAAGCGACGCGGAGCGCCGCTGAACCGGCCGGCAGACGCGGTTGCAGGAGTTGCACGACGGTCAATGCCGCCGCCGCGTTCGTCAACTGAAACGGACCCCGCATCGCCGGCAGCGGTAATCCGTCGAGACGCCAGGCGCCGACCCGTAAGGACCAGAATCCGTCGTCGGTCTGCCGGCAGCCGAACCGATCATTGAGACACCACAGGTCCGCCCCGAGGGATCGTGCGTGTTCGAGCAATGCCAGGGGCGGTTCAGGATCGGCACAAACCACCGGACGTCCCGGTCTCATGATGCCGGCCTTCTCCCGGGCGATGGATTCGCGGTCCGGCCCCAGCCAGTCGGTGTGATCCAACGCGATATTGGTGATCAACGCGACATCCGCATCCACGATATTGACCGCGTCCAAACGGCCGCCTAGACCGACCTCGAGCAGAAGAACCTGAATCTGGGCGGCAGCGAAAAGCTCCAGAGCGGCGAGGGTGATGAACTCGAAATAGGTCAGAGCGGTCGACCCCGCCGCCGCCGCCACGGCGTCGAAGGCATCGCATAGCGCTTCGTCGTCGGCACGCCGGCCATCGATTCTTATCCGCTCGCCGACGTGGTGCAGGTGGGGCGACGTGTAGGCGCCCACACGATAGCCGGCAGCGCGGTAAACCGATTCCAGATAGGCCACGCTGGACCCCTTGCCGTTGGTGCCGCCGACCGTCACCACGACCATGTCGCCGAGGTTGAGCGCCAGACGCTGGAAGACGACGCAAACTCTCTCAAGCCCAAGCTCGATCCGCTCGGGCCGATAACTCTCCAGCCGGGCAAGCCAGCCCTGAAGCCGCACCGCGTCGGCGCGATCAGTCGGGTTGTTCAGAACCGTTACGTGCCTGATTTGCTGACCGGCCGGCCGCCGGGTCGACCGCCACAGGCGGGGGCTCGCCATTTTTGGGCGCGGCATACGTCGGCGCGGGACGGCCGAGCAGCATAGCCAGTAATTCCGCCAGTTTCGGGCGCAGTTCGCGCCGGTCCAGGATCATGTCGATGGCGCCGTGCTTGAGCAGGAACTCGCTGCGCTGGAACCCTTCCGGCAAGGTTTCGCGTACGGTCTGCTCGATAACCCGGGGACCGGCGAAGCCGATCAACGCGCCCGGTTCGGCGATGTTGACATCACCCAGCATCGCGAGGCTTGCCGACACGCCCCCGGTGGTCGGATCGGTCAGCACGGATATGAACGGCAGGCGGCGCCGGGACAGGCGCGCCAGGGCGGCACTGGTCTTGGCCATCTGCATCAGTGACTGCAAGCCCTCCTGCATGCGCGCTCCGCCGCTGGACGAAAAGCAGACCAGCGGCAGGTCCTCTTCCAGACAGAGTGCGACCGCGCGATGAAATTTTTCGCCGACCACCGCCCCCATGGAACCGCCAAGGAAGCGGAACTCGAAGGCTGCAGCGACCAGTTCGATGCCGAACAAGCGACCTTTCCCGACCACCAGCGCTTCCAGTTCACCGCTGTCCTTCTGGCTGCGGGACAATCGGTCCCGGTAACGCTTGCTGTCACGAAATTTCAAGGGATCCGCCGCGCGCAGTCCTGCCGCAACTTCGTCGAACGCGCCGTCGTCGAAAAACCCCTTCAGGCGTTGTCTCGCACCGATCCGGAAATGGTAACCGCAACTGGCACACACCTGCTGCTGGCGGACCAGTTCCGACCGATAGGTCACCGTCGAGCACTGAGGGCACTTGTCCCAAACGCCTTCCGGGACCGCCCGTTTGCCCCCACCTTCGGTGCGGATGCGGGAAGGTAGCAGCCGTTCAAGCCAGTTCATGGGATCGCCACCACCTCTGTGTCACGATGGTCGAGAGCCTGCCTCAGGGAGATCACTTTGTCGCGCAGGGCCACTGCCACACCGGCGCGCGACAGATCGCGCGCTATCGCCTCCTCGACGGTCTCGATCAGCGAACTGCCGACGACGACGGCGTCCGCCACGGTGGCAAAGGTCGCGGCCTGGGCGGGTGAACGGATGCCGAAACCGACGCCGACCGGCAAGTCCGTCAACCGCTTCAGGGCGGCGATACGCTCTCGTACCTGCTCAACCTCCGGCTGCACCGAGCCGGTGACGCCCTTCACCGAGACGTAATAGATAAACCCGCTGGCGTGCTCCGCGATGAGCCGCGCGCGTTCCGGCGGCGATGTCGGCGCCAGGAGAAGTATCAGGTCGAGGGCCGAATCGGCCAGCGCGCCGGCAAACCGCTCCAGACCATCCGCCGGCAGGTCGACCAGGACCAGACCATCCACACCCGCCGCCTCGGCATCGGCCGCGAACGCCGCGTAACCGTAACGCTCAACGGGATTGACATAACCCATCAGCACGACCGGCGTGCGTGAATCGTCCTCCCGAAACTTGCGCACCAGATCAAGCGTACGGCGCGCCGTCATTCCACCGGCCAGGGCCCGCTCGCTCGATCGCTGCACGGTCGGGCCGTCCGCCATGGGGTCGGAAAACGGCATGCCCAGTTCGATCAGGTCGCTGCCGCCTTCTACCAGGGCACGCATCAGCTCCGGGGTTGCGTCCGCCGTCGGGTCACCGGCAGTAATAAAGGTGACCAGACCGGTGCGCCCCTCACCGGCGAGCCGTTGGAAGGTTCTGGCGATCCGCCCCGCTGATCCGGCCGGGCTCACAGTTCGATACCCTCGCGTTCGGCCACGGTGTGAATATCCTTGTCACCCCGCCCGGATAAGCTGACGATGACGATCTGCTCCGGCGTCATGGTGGCGGCCAACTGCTCGGCGAAAGCCAGAGCATGACAGGATTCCAGGGCCGGAATGATGCCCTCGGTCCGGGTAAGCCGGTGAAACGCGCCAAGGGCATCGTCATCGGTCACCGCATCGTACTGTACGCGCCCGATGTCCTTCAGATAGGCGTGCTCCGGACCGACCCCGGGGTAGTCCAGACCCGCCGACACCGAATGGGTGGAGAGGATCTGCCCGGCCGCGTCCTGCATCAGGTAGGTACGGTTGCCGTGCAGCACCCCGGGCACCCCGTCCGCCAGGGGTGCGGCATGCTCGCCGGTGGCCAAGCCCCGACCGGCCGCCTCGACGCCGTACATGCGCACCTGGGTATCTTTCAGAAAGGGGTGAAACAGGCCGATGGCGTTCGAGCCGCCACCGACACAGGCAACCAGCGCATCCGGCAACCTCCTCTCCTCGGCGAGAATCTGTTCCCGTGCTTCGCGACCGATCACCGACTGGAAATCCCGCACCATCACCGGATAGGGGTGAGGGCCCGCCGCGGTGCCTATGATGTAGAAGGTGTCATCGATGTTGGCCACCCAATCCCGCAACGCCTCGTTCATAGCGTCCTTGAGCGTTCTGGTACCGGACGCCACGGCGATCACCTCGGCGCCCAGCAGGCGCATCCGGAACACATTGCTCGCCTGACGCCGGATATCCTCCGTTCCCATATAGACGGCACAGCGCAGCCCGGCACGGGCCGCGACCGTCGCGGTGGCGACGCCGTGCTGACCTGCCCCGGTTTCAGCGATGATGCGGGACTTGCCCATGGCCTGGGCAAGCCGGATCTGGCCGACGGTGTTGTTGATCTTGTGGGCGCCGGTATGGTTCAGATCCTCGCGCTTCAGATAGAGCCGCGCACCGCCCACCTCACGGGTCCACCGCTCGGCCAGGTAGAGCGCGCTGGGTCGCCCCACATAATCCCGCAAATCCTTCGCCAGCTCGCGCTGAAACTGCGCGTCCGCGCGCATCTTCCCGTACGCCTCGGCGAGCTGACGCAACGGCTCGACCAGAGTCTCGGCGACGAAACAGCCGCCGTAATCTCCAAAAAATCCGCTCTCGTCGGGATCAGCGCCCGCCAGCGTCGTCGACACTTCTCACCTCCTGAATGAAATCCCGAATCGCCGCTGGGTCCTTCACGCCTGGCGACACTTCAACGCCGCTGCTCACGTCCACCGCCACCGGCCGCACCTGTCGAATGGCAGTTGCCACGTTACCGACCGTCAAACCGCCGGCCAGAACCACGGGCAGGGGCAACCCGGCGGGGACACGACCCCAGTCGAACACCTCTCCGGTCCCCCCGGGGACACCGCGACGGTACGCGTCGACCAATAACCCGGCGGCGACCGGGTACCGCTCGGCGCTCTGGCGCAGATCCACGTCCGGCGCCATCCTTACGGCCTTCAGATAACGCCGGCCGTACCGCGCGCAGGCCGCGGGCGATTCAGAACCATGGAACTGCAACATGTCGAGCGGCACGTTGCCGAGCACGCGCATTATCCATGCTGACGACGCATCGACAAAGAGACCCACCAGTGACACGAAAGGGACAACACTGCGAGCGATGACGCTGGCGGTCTCCACATCCACGCCGCGCGGGCTGGCGGGATGGAACACCAGACCAATCGCGTCGGCTCCCGCCGCCGCCGCCGCTTCCGCGTCCTGGGGTCGGGTAATTCCACAAATCTTGACCCGGGTGCGAATCACCACGGGCAATCCGCCGCGCTGCCAAGGCCGGCGTCCATCAGAATCGGTCCGGGCCGCGGCGCGGGAATCCCCACCGCCGGATCGTAATCGACACCCGCGAGATAAAGCCCCCTGGCGGACGCCGTGACACCCGCGGCCGACCGGTCCCGGTTGACCAAGAGTTGCGCGACCCAGCCAGGCTCTGCGTCTCCCCGGCCGATGGCCAACAAGGTCCCGACGATGTTCCTGACCATATGATGCAGGAACGCGTTGGCGCGAATCTGAAATACCACCAAATCTCCGTGACGGACACAACCGGCCGCGTGGATATTACGCATTGGGCTTCTGGACTGACAGGCCGCGGAGCGAAACGCGCTGAAATCCTGTTCGCCGAGGAGATGCCGCGCCCCGGCATTCATGTTCGCCACATCGAGCCGTTCCCGACACCAGAGCACGCGCTGCCGGTCCAGCGCCGATGCCACCCGCCCGCACTGGATCAGGTACCGATACGAACGAGACAACGCGCTGCGCCGCGCGTCGAACCCCGACGGAACACTCCCGGCCCACTGCACTCGGATCGCCCCTGGCAGATGGCTGTTGGTGCCGCGTACCCAGGCCTGCAGCGGGCGCGCCTTGGGAGGGTCGAAATGCACCACCTGACCGAGGGCGTGCACCCCGGTGTCGGTACGACCCGCCGCGACCACGGACACCGGTCCTGCCGCCACGATGGACAGCGCTTCTTCAAGACAAGCCTGGACTGACGGCGCGTTATCCTGACGTTGCCAACCACTGTAACCGGCCCCGTCGTATTGAACGATCAAGGCGATGCGGTCCGACACCCCGGCGTCGCCGGTACTCGATACCACAGTCGTTGACTTCAGCGGTACCGCGAGTGGACCCGGTGGATCGCAGGAACGACGCGACCGGAACCGCGCAAACGCCGTCCTTAATCCAGTTTCGCGAACAGCGCCTCGGCCTGCGCCAGCTGCGCCTGGGTGCCTTGCCCGCGTATTTCACTGACGAGGTCGGCCGCGGCATCCCGGTCTCCCATATCGACGTAGGCCGCGAGCAGATCCAGTTTGGAAGCCACCGCATCCAGAGTCTGCATGGTTTCCGTTTCACCCTCGCCATCAAGGGAGATTCCCGAAACAACGGTCTCCTCGAGGCCGTCGTCATCGTCGCCGGAGTCGTCAATGGCACTGATGTCGAAATCCAGCGACATCGCGTCATCGATATCGACGGTTTCCGGCTCGGTGGCCGACTCAGCGGCGGACGATTCCGGCAGATCGAAATCCAACGACATCCCGTCGTCGATTTCCACGGTCGCTTCTGACTCCGGGGCGGCAGCCGGCTCGTCGTCCAGACTGAATTCCAACGACATGTCGTCAGCGATGTCCGGTTCCGCGCCTGCGGCGGGCGCTTGCGCGGCACCACCTCCCGTGTCGATACCGAGATCCCCGGTTTCAAACTCGATGGTATTGGACAATTCCGGAAGGTCGTCCTCCAGGGAAATATCGCTGGTATCGAATTCTGATGCGTCGAACTGCATGGTGGCGCCGAGGCCATCGTC
>JAYZWP010000378.1:0-5166 GCA_036142245.1 Pseudomonadota bacterium
GTGGGCGCTGCCGGTCTCGCCGCCGTCATCGATCCGCACCGAGGGAGAAATCATGTAATGCAAGGTCCAGGTAATATCGCGCTGGCCGGTCTCACTCAGTCCCGCGGCGATAGCGTCCCGGCCTTCATGGCGCCCGTAGCCTTCACACTCCCAGATCGCATCCGCGCTGAACAGTGGCCCCATGATCTCGGGGTCGTTGTTGCGATCGGCCCCCCGGGCGTAGGTCGCGATGAGGTTCTTCACCTCCTCTATGTCCAGCAACCGCTGAACCTTGGTTTCCAGATCGCTCACGTTACAGGCGCGTCCAGTGCGCGCGTTCGGAGATGAAGCGTTCTTCCTCAAAGGCATAAGGAACACCCGGCGCACCGTTGTAGAACTCGACGTGCGGCGCAATCTCCGCCAGCGCCAGCGTCAAATTCAGCAGGGTGCGTGCGTTCTCCGGTAAGGCATCGATAGGGTACCGGTTCAGCACCTCGATGATGCCCTCCATACGCGGCACCATGGCATCGTAGAAGGCCTGCAGATCAGCGCTGGTGGCATTGCGGCGCGTCACTTCCCGCTCCGCCTGAGTCATCACGCCCCAAGTCTCCACCCAGGGTTCCAGTTCCTTGAGATAGTCAGCCACAGTAGCTGTCATGGGTCCCTCCGGCTCAGGCGTTGATCATTGCATCGACGACGTGCAGGAGATGGCGAATCAGAATCTCGCCATCCTGCAGATACATCTGCGACTTGGCGCCCGATTTCAGCGCGGCGTGGGTGTCTTCCATGGTGGCGGTGTCCTCCAGCCAGGCGTTGCGTTGCAGCACCTGACCGTATTCGTGGCTGAATCGCTGCCCGGCGTCCTGCGGTGGCGCGAAGTACTGAATCCCTTCCCAAAGCGTGTGGTCGACGTCAATGGGGGTGAACTGGTGGGTGAAATACATGCCGTCCAGGATGTGCACCAGATAATTCGGGAAGATCACCGCCAACTCGAAAGCGTGACGCGGGTCGTTGCCCACCTGCGGCGGCAGCATCGAACCCGACTTCTCGCCGCGCTTGGCAATGGAGGCCGTGGAGAAGCGATGCGAGAGCGCGGCCACGGGCGGCGGACTGCCCCCCTCCGCCTGACAGACACCACATGAATGGTGCGGTCCGAGCAACTGAACATCCAGCAACTCGGTACTGAAGCCGTCCGGAAAGCTCCCGGCGTGGATGGTATTGACGTGGTACGCCTCGGAGAAAGCGTCCTGCGCAACCTTCCAGTTGCAGTTCAGCACCGTGCGATACGTGTGCGCCTCCGTGAAGGTTCCGTACGGAAAGCCGGCAAGACGCTCGCCCATGGCACCCAGAAATTCCTTCAATGTCTGCGCCGGTTCAGGGTCGAGATTGACGAACACAAACCCTTCCCAGACATCGGTCGCCACCGGCGTGAGGCCGCAGTTCTCCTTGTCAAGGTCGAAGAAGGCGCCCTCTTCCGGAACGGACCGTACTTCACCCTGGGTGCCGTAGGTCCAGCCGTGAAAGCGACACACCAGACCACCGCCGCGAGCGTGGCCGGTACCGGTTCGCCAGACCACCTTGTTGCCGCGGTGGGAGCAGGTGTTATAGAAGCCGCGAATCTGGTCATCCTCGCCGCGGATCACGATGATTTCGGCGCTGGCGAACTCGAACGGCACCACCTTATAGTCCCGGGCCTGTGGCAGTTCTTCCACCCGCGCGACTTTGAGCCAGCACTTCTTGAACACCTTCTCTTTCTCGCGTTCGAAGTACTCCGGCGAGAGGTAGGGATCAACCGGCACCGGACCGGTGCCCAGATCGGGAAACTTCTTCGCCCAGATGCCGGGATTGGGTGCGTTCATGATTGCGTCTCCTGCAGGTTGATGAGATGCCCTGGCCGGCCCGAGTATCCGCGGGGCCGGTCTATTTGAGACCGTTCTGTCCGGACGCGAACCGGGATAGTAATTTGGGACTGAAATCGTCCGGGCGGACCGCCGGGTCGTTGAACGCCTGACGGGACCCATCGATGTAAGTGGCCCGCTGGAATTTGAAGTCGATCGCCTGGGTTGCGCTCAGCACCATGTGCGGATACCCGTCAACGGAAGTCGCCTGATGGTAATTCTGCCGCCAGATACGCCAGAAGTTACCCTGTTTGTCATAAATCTCGCTGTGATAGAAAACGGGGAATGCAGCGTCCTGATAGAGCACCTTATAACCGTAAGGATGCTCCTTGGGAGGCACTGCCCGGATGACCCGCACTTTGCGTGGCTCCCACTCCACGTTGACGGGATTCCACCACGGCGACTGCTGTTCGACCCGGTCGGCCAAAGTATGGGGTTCGTTGGGGTCCGGCGCCGTCACAACCGCCAGAATCCAACGTTCGCCGAGTAACTCGAACCCTTCGTACCAGAGTGGATAGGCATCCAGTCCCTGATTGTCGTCGTTCAACAGGTCCATGAGCGGTTGGGAGTCCATCCAGGCTCGCCCGCCGCCGGAGCGGCGCACCCGGCGGATCGACCGGACGTAGACATACACATCGTCGGCACGGCCGTCATTGAACTGCACCTGGTAAATGCCGAGGCCGGCCAGATCATAGGGGCTGTTCAACGCCAGCAGATTCTTGCGGTGCAGTCCCGGCTCACCGAAACTCGCCGCTGAACCGGTGTAACGTCCCTCCATGTTGATCTTGTAGTTACTGCCTCCGAGTTCTCGGATCACGCCCTTGTCGGCCTCCATGACATAGACCGGTGCGTCCGATGCGATGTTGTCGGGGTTGCCTACGTTGGCGTAGAAGTGGTTCCACACCAGTTTCAACGCCGCCCGTTCATCGCCGACGGCGACATTCGGAAAGGGTATGCCGGCTCTGTAGCCGCTGACGGTCCCATCCGGGTTCAAGGTGACTGCTCCGGCGTTCTGTTCGGTCGCCTCCAGGTACCGGGGATCGAGCTTCACCGGATCGGACGCTTTCAGTTTCATCTTCAGGCCGTGTTCCCTGATCCAGAACTGAAACGATTCAGTCAGCAGATCGCCGATGCGGTGCCCCTCGAAGGTCGCATCTTGCAACGCATCGAGATTGTCGGCGCTGATCACCGTGCCGGGCGGCACTTCCTCGGCCAGCGTCTGCTGTCCAACCGACAGGGCCATCAGTAACACCAGCACACCGAGGTGTTGGGAGCCGGTTCGGGGGTTCGCCTTGATCATCCGTAGTCTCCGCTGATGGTGGGTGGTTAGAACTGATAGGTGATCCGCGCCAGCAACTGATCGCTGTTGTCCAACGTACCGAACGCGTGGGTGCAGATCAGGCCGGCGCCGGTGGCCGGATTGGTGCTGCACGTGTTACCGCTCTTGTAGAACAGGTCCGCCTCGAGACGCAGGCGCCAGTGGTCGCCCGGTTTGTAGTCAATCGCAGGGACGAAGGCGCCGCCACCGTAGGAGACGTCGTGCAGGAACGCGATGGAGGGCGAGATGGAATCGTGCTTGAAGTTCATCGCCAGCAGCACTGTCGCCGTTATCGAATGCTCCTTCTTCTTCGCGGTGACGATATCGATGATGCCGTCGGAACCGTCGAAGCCGGGTATCCAGCTATCGAACAGCTGGAACGAGAGTTGCCAGGGACTGCTCGTCCCGTCGCCGAACTGGCGCAATGCCATATCCAGCCCGAGCATCAGGCGCGCGGTGTCTTCTTCGATGACCCCCGCGGTCCCGGCGAACGGGGTGCCTGCGAAGCCGTAGTTGTACGGCTTGTCGAGGGTGTACGCCACCTCTGCCCGCCACACCGAGTCAATCGCGCTGATGTAACCGGTGGCGGTACCGCCGATGATGTCGATCTGCGGAAAGATGAACTCGCCGAAGCCGTTCAGGGGCGCATCGCCGTACGGATTGGCGATGAAATTTAGGACCTGCTCCTGATTTAGGGTGTGATAGTAATAAATGGAATAGGCCAGATCGAACCCGAAGCCCGACCAGCGAAAGCCGTACGAGGCGTCGTCCGAGTCACCGCGGTTATGTTCATAGTTATAAGGGAACAGCGCCAGCGTGTTCGCTCCCCGGCTCCCCTGAGCCGCCCAGCGACCACCGAAAACGTCGAGGGAGTTACCGAGATCGTCATCGTCGTCCCAGCCGGGGCGGTAGATCAGCTGCAATGAGCCGTCGAGTTCCGGAATGGCGATTTCGACGTTCGCCAGGATGAGAGGCTTGCGCCACTCCTCGTTCTCCGGCTCGAAAAAGCTCCGCCAAGTCTGGTCGAAGCCGTGGATGATATCCCCGGCCTGGAAGAAATCGGTCTCACCCCAGACCACCTGCTGCTTGCCGAGGCGAAAGTTCCAGCGCTCGCCGAGCCCAAACTCCACGAACAGTTCTCGCAACTCGTTCTCGTCGTAGACGTCGTCCACGAGATCGACGCCGCTGGAGTCACTCAGATCATCCAGGTAGTCGGTTTCCGCTTCGCGGGACCAGCGGCCGATGGAGAAAATTCGAAACACGCCGAAATCCAACGAACCCTTGAGCAGCAGGCTGGTCCGCGCCATGGAGAGTTCCCCCTGGCCGCCCAGCGTGCTGCCGTCCGCCAGCCGGTCGGGCTGATCCTCCAGGTTGACTGACAGGTACTGCCGCAGATATCCCGACCATTGCAGCCGGGCGTCGCCGATCTGGACATCCTGCCCCGCCCGAGCCACGCTCCATCCGAGGCACAGCAGTGCCGTGCCGACTGATAGTACCCACCTGCTCCGTCGTTCCGACATTTTTTCCTCCCTGCCCTGACCGGGATTTCCTGGTCGCGGTCGCCGGGCCATTGCCGAGCGGTTGACTCGTGAAACCGTTATGCCAGTTTTCACGACCCATATCAACGATTTTCTATAAAATTTTAATCAAAATTGTATATTTTTTTGATACTGATGTATGGTTCGCCCCCTGCCATGGTCACCGCCAGGGATCGACGACGCCCAAGTTCAGTTGCCGATGGGCTCGCACAGGGTCTCGTCAACACCGTGTCACGCTATGCTTCACCAATACAGAAGAGCCGCCGTTCGGTGTCACATCAGCGGCGCCAAGACTTATCGCAAAGCCAGGAAGAGAGCCGGTGAATTCAAAAAGCACCAACCCGGGGAGCCACAGGCCCGCCAAGGAGACAGCCCGTTACCATCTGGCGACCAACGCCTTCGAGGAACGGGTCTCCAATTTCGAACACGCCAT
>JAYZWP010000379.1:0-3274 GCA_036142245.1 Pseudomonadota bacterium
CCATCGCGAACCAACGCTGAGTTCAACAAAAAGCCCCACCACCTTCCGATCGGTGCCACGCCAGCGAGGCCCGGAGGCATTGCCTCGTCCCTTTGAAGCGGTCAGCATGGGTGTCTTTGAAGCCGTAGAGGAAGAGAGGGTCCGATGCTGTCTGCCGCCAATAACGAACTCCTGTGCCGGGTCGGTCCCGGTACTCCGATGGGAGAGCTGTTCCGCCGTTTCTGGTTACCGGCGGTACTCACCTCCGAACTGACCGCGGACGGCACCCCGGTTCGCCTGCGGATTCTGGGGGAAGACCTGCTGGCATTTCGTGATTCCGATGGCCGGGTCGGCATTGTGGAACCCTGGTGTCCCCACAAGCTGGCGCCACTCTACTTCGGCCGTAACGAGGCGTGCGGCCTGCGCTGCACCTACCACGGCTGGAAGTTCGACGTGGCGGGCCGCTGCGTGGACATGGCCAACGAACCCAAGGACAGCACTTACAAGAACGAGATCCAACTCAAAACCTACCCGACACGGGAATGGGGCGGCGTGATCTGGATCTATATGGGTCCGCCCGACCTCACCCCCGAGTTACCGCAACTCGAATGGGCCCGGGTGGCGGATGACCAGCGCCACCTGACACGCTGGCTGCAGCGCTCCAACTGGTGTCAGGGTCTGGAGGGAGAGTTCGACAACTCCCACGTCTCGTCGCTGCATAGCTGGCAGGATCTGGGCAAATTCGAGGGACCGCTGCGGGCCGTCATCGAGGCGGCCCAGTTCGACACGGCACCCAACATCGAGGTCAAGGAGACCGAGTATGGTCTCATCACCGGCGCACGGCGGCGCAGTCCCGCCCCCGGTCAGTATCATTGGATGATGGCCCAATGGATGATGCCGACCTACAGTCTGGTGGGCAATCCCGGCTGGCCGCAGGGCGGTCGCGCCTGGGTACCGATCGACGACTACCACACCGCCACTTTTGCCTTCTCCTATCACGGCGAACGAGCCCTGAACACGGCGGAAATCGCCAGCATCGAAAGTGGCGTGGCTTTTCCGCCGCGGATGAAGCCGGGGGTGTTCGCGTTACCGGACGGCTACCGCATCGACATCTGCCTGCCGCTGGCCAACCGGGAGAACGACCACCTGCTCGACCGGGAGGTGCAAAGACGCGTCAACTTCACCGGCATTCACGGCGCCAACGAGCAGGACCGCAGCATTCAGGAAAACATGCCCAGCGTGCCCGGCGCCCCGATGGGTGCCATGGTGGACCGCACGCGGGAGCATCTGGTGGCGACGGACCTGCCGGGTGTCACCATCCGCCGGCGCATGATTCAGGCCGCCAAGCGGCTGCAGAAGGGCGAAGAACCCGCGTTGCCTCACCAGGGTGACCTGTATCACGTACGCTCGCCAGGACAGCGGCTGTCTCGCAGCGCCAGTTTCGAGGAACTGCTCGAGTCTGCCGGCGCTGACGCCAAAGCGGTGATCTGAGACCCGGGCTCAGATGCCAACCGGGAACGGCGGGCCGCTGCTGCGGCTGGGCATGGTGGGGTTGGGGCTTGCCGGCAGCATCATGGCAATGAACCTGCGCGGTCACCCCCGGGTACGCATTTCCGCCGCCTGCGATCTCAACGAAAGGACCCTGGCCGCCTTTGCCGACGACTTTGGCGCTTTCACAACCACGGACCTGGACGAGCTGCTTGAGCGGAACGATATCGATGCCGTCTACATCGCCACACCGCACCAGTTCCATTGTGAACACGCCGTGCGGGCGGCTGCCCGGGGCAAGCACATGGTGATCGAAAAACCGCTGGCGTTGACCCTGGACGAGTGTGACCGGATCGCTGCCGCTGGCGCCCGGCATGGCGTGCGGATCCTCGTCGGTCATACCCACAGTTACGATCCGGCCGTCGCGAAGATGGCTGCCCTGATCCGCGCTGACGCGTTCGGCCCGCTGCGGATGATCAACACTTGGAACTACACCAACTTCCTCTATCGCCCGCGCCGCCCGGAGGAACTCGATACCGCCCGCGGCGGCGGCATTCTGTTCAACCAGGTGCCGCATCAGATCGACACTCTGCGTCTGCTTGCCGGCGCTCCGGTGCGCAGTGTGCGCGCCGCGACCGGAGTGTGGGACACCGGACGGCCCACGGAAGGCGCCTGTCAGGCATTCCTGGAATTTACTAACGAGGTCACGGCGACCCTGGTGTACAGCGGTTACGACTACTTCGATAGTGACGAACTGCACCAGTGGATCGGTGAAGGAGGACGGGAAAAGCCACCCGGTAACTGGGGTGCGGCGCGGCGTGCCCTGGCCGGCATTGCCTCACCTCAAGAGGAAGCGGCCCGTCGCCAGGCCGCCGGTTACGGCGCGGCACCCCCGGCAGCTCTCGGCACCGGCCTGCAGCATCAGCCGCACTTCGGTATCACGGTGGTCAGTTGCGAGGCGGGTGAGCTGCGCGCCTCCGCGGATGGCGTTTATTGCCATACGGCGCGGGGCAGGCAGGAGATTCCGCTGCCCGCCAGTTACAGCCCGATTCCCGGCTGGGGTGAAGTACTGGAGGAGCTTTGCGGTGCGGTGTTCGAGGAAACGCCACCGGTTCACGACGCAGCCTGGGGACGGGAAACCCTGCGCGTCTGCCTTGCCCTGCTGGAATCCGGCACAGCGCGGCGCGAAGTCTTCCTCTGACTCCGCCGGTTTTCGAACGACGGCACGCAATGCGTTCCCCCCGGGGTTGCAGAACCGCAGAGGACTCAGATTGCGATACGCGCGAACCGGTCGATGCAAGGCGCGGACGACGCCGCGACGCATCAGACGCGCGACACATCCTTACTCCCGCAGCCGGCACGACGTTGTCTCACCTGGCGGCGGGATATCGCGTGGTTGGCGAAAGCTACTCGCCGGACTCGGACTCTGACTCGGGTAGCACCACCTTGTAACCGGCATCGGACAAGGCGTCCAGTACCGCCCGAACGTGTTCGCTGCCGCGTGTTTCGATGACGAACTCCACCTCGGCGGACTCGATGGGTGACTTGGAAAAGGTGCGCTGGTGGCTCACCTCGATAACCCCGGCGCGCTGCTGTGCCAGCACTGCGGTGACCTTCGCCAATGCGCCGGGCTCATCCCTGAGGGCGACGCGAAACCGGACGAGCCGGTCGCTGCGGGCCAACCCGCGCAGGATGACCCGGGACAGCTGCATCATGTCGATGTTGCCGCCGGACAGCACCAGTCCCACGTTGCGCCCCGCAAACCGGGCGCGGTGCGCCAACAGGGCAGCCAGCGGTGCCGCACCGG
>JAYZWP010000380.1:0-3544 GCA_036142245.1 Pseudomonadota bacterium
CCAGGTCGCCAGCGGCGGGCGGTGCACCACCGCCGTCAGAAACCGCTGCCGCTGCTCCAGGCTCTCGATCTCCGCTTCGAGTCGCCGCTGCTCCGCCACCCGCAGCTCATAGCGCGATACCGACGCCTCGGCACCCTGTTCGCTGTGGCGCAGATACCACTCCACCGTCGCGACCGTCACCAGCGCAGCCACACCCAGGGCGGCCACCGCGTAATTGCCCACCCGATTGATGATCCGGTTACGCCGTTCGTGGCGAATGGAGGCCGGCACCAGGGACTCGGTGGATGCGGCCGGCAGATTGGCAACACGCACCGCGGGGTAGGACGCATCGTTCCACTCGGGCGCTGCCTGCACGCTGGCCTCTGCGATCAGCCGCGCGGCGACGTCGTCCAACAGGTCCTCACCGCCCACCAGCACCTGGCGGGCAACGATGCCCAGATTCTGGCGGGCATACAGCAGCGAGCGCTGGATCTCTTCCACCAGCCGGCTGCGGCCCGTGCCGGCGCCTGGGGTCAGATGGCGCAGCAGCACTTCCGGACCCTTTGGGTTGCGCACCAGCATGGTGGTGCCATTGGGGGTATGGTTTACCAGACAGACGACATCGTCCGGGCCGTTCTGTTCCTCCGCCCACTGCAACATCAGACTGGCAACCGGCAGAATCAATCGCGGTGTCAGGTCCACCGCGCGCATGTCCTGAAGGTACTGGCGCAGTTTCT
Organism: Pseudomonadota bacterium; assembly: GCA_036142245.1. Classification (GTDB taxonomy): domain Bacteria; phylum Pseudomonadota; class Gammaproteobacteria; order Immundisolibacterales; family Immundisolibacteraceae; genus JAYZWP01. The sequence goes on from JAYZWP010000380.1 coordinate 717, forward strand.
GTTGCGGCCACAGGTGCACCAGATAGTGTTCGCTGCCTTGCAGAGCGGTCCCTTCCTCGTCCGCGGGGCGCACCGCCCGCGCGCGATGGGACCCGAGGTAACGATGACACCAGACCATGCGTCCGCCGTCCATGCGGCGTTCCACCTCGCGGCCGATCAACTGCAGGCGCAGTTTCGGCTTGACCGGCGGCACCGACAGATGAACGTGTTCCATGTCGACATCGGCCACCACCAGGGAGACACTGTCGCCCTCGTAGCCGGTCTCCTCTAGCGCCCGCTCGAGGTAGAAGCGGAACGCGCCTTCGTGCCAGCCGTGGGAGCGATCGCCGGCGCCGGGGGTCCAGGACGCCACCACCTGGCGCCCGTCGTGGACGATGGCATTGAAGTTGCCGTATAAGAAACTGACGGCGAGATGTGCAGCCATGCTTTACTCAGGTAATGAAAACCTGCTTTTTGTGCCGTGAGTTAGGCAATTCGAGGAGACTTTACATGACTTGCCGCGGATTAAGATGTTTGCTCGCGGCGATGTGCCTGCTCCATGGCGCTCCGGTATCGGCGCAGGAAAATATCGTCGTGTACGACTCCGGCTTGCAAGCCGACGTGCTTCCCGAAGGCTTCGGCACAACGCTTCTGACAATTCGGCACTACACCCGCATGTCAGGAAGCGTCGCCGTGTATCTGGATCACCCCGACATCCTGGCGCTGGGGAGTGCGACGGATCAGCAGATGGTGAATTATTTTCGCAACACGCCGGCCGAATATCGTGTCCGCCTTTCTTGGGGCATCCCTGTTTTTGTTTTTGGCCTGACGACCGGCGAACTGACCGGTGCGCGGATCGCGTGCGATGGCACGACCATCTGGACAGAGTACAACGACGCACACGCCAGCGCCGACGACACCCTGATCGAAGATCTGGATGACGACGGACAACTTCATTTGCAGACCCTGACCATCAACGCCGGCGGAACCGAACTACGGGCCGAGGATGGTCACCTTGCGGCGACACTGTCCGGCGGAGCCCTTCAGCACCCCTTCGGTTGCTGAAGGAGCACATCCGATACCAGACCCTTTTTCGGTGCCGTTCAGGGACAGCCCAGATCGCGGTGTTGCACCGCGTTGTTGTTGCATTGCGCGGCATTCAACAGGTATTCGATTACCGTGTCACAGTTCACGGTCAGGTAACTCTGCGCGGTATCGCAAGCGCTTCCAGGTGACGTATCGGGTCCCGGGAAATGAATCCCCAGCCGCGCGAAATGGCCGACCACCTCTTCGGTTGAAACGGTAAAGACCACATCATCGTCAGCGCCGCCATCATCTGCCCCGTCCGGTCCCCGGGAGGTCAGGGTAAAACCGCTGCCTGCCGGTTGATACGCCAGATCGTTGCCCCAGGGGTCGGTTGTATCCACGGTGAGGCCGGCATAGTTGGCGGGCAGTGCTCGGGGGGACGATGACTGCGCGGCACCCAGGATGGCGTCGCGCACCCGTCGGAAGTCTTCGGTCAGGTCATCGCCGGCCCGGCAGGCAGCGGTCGCGACCAAGGTGGCGTTATTCGCCGGCGTACCGGGCGGACCGTTGCTGCGCACAACCCATTGCGCACCCTGCTTAGTGAGGCTCAACGGATTTCCCCAGGGGTCCGTACCCGTCGGAGGATCTTCAACACTGTCGGGCAACTCAGCATCGGTAATGTCGTAGGTGCCGTCGATCACCCCAACACAAACATCTGGCGACAGGTCCTCGACCAGCGCCACCACCGGCTCTAAAAACTCCTCGCGCACCCGTTCGATGATCCGGCGCCGCTCCGGCGCCAGGTTGAGATTCACCACCCGCACGTCGGTATCGAGCAGGTCGGCCGCGAAGTCGCCATCGCCGCAGGGATCACGGGAGACCTCCGCGGCACCGATGCAGGTGGCGGCGAAACTGGCGGGGATCGCCGTACCCCCCACCGCGATATGAGACGCCAGTGTCACCATCGGGTCCATGGTGATGTCCGCCGCGTTGGAGACGTAGAACCGCGCCACGTCCCGGTTGTTGGTACGGATATCGGCCGCGCTGCCGGCGACGTAGTTACCGTCCGCCAAATCGGTATCCCAGCTCGGTTGCAGCGGGACGGTTCCATAGCTGGCCGGACTGCTCTCGTCCAGGTAGTAGGCGCGAATCCCCTCGGCGATCGCCTCCAGCGCCTGCTGTTCGCGGTCCTTCTCGGCCCGGTCGATGTTGCTGAGCAGCAGCGGCGCCATGGCCCCGGCGAGGATCGCCATGATCGCGAGCACGGCGATCAACTCCACCAGGGCGAATCCGCGGCCCGCAATAGCGGCTCGCCTCGCGTGGCGGGTCCGCATCGTTAGCCGACCGCCGACAGCAGGCTCATCAGGGGCAGCATGATGGCCAGGGCGACGAAGCCGACGATGGCGACCATGACCAGGATCAGCACCGGTTCCAGCAGGGCGAAGAACCGCGTGATGGCCCGGGGGATCTCCTCTTCGTAATAGAGCGCCGCCTGGTCCAGGGAACCGCTCAGTTCGCCGGTCGTCTCCCCCACCGCCAGCATGCGGATCACCAGCGGCTCAATCACCTCGTGCCGGGCAAAGCTTGCGGCGACCGATCCCCCCTCGGAGATGTCGGCGCCGGCGGACCGCACAGCCCGCGCGACAACCCGATTTCCGACCAGACCGGGCAGCATGGCGACGCACTCCACCACCGGCAATCCGGACTTGAACAGCAGAGCGAAATTGCGGCTGAAGCGCGACAGCGCCAGCTTGCGACGCAGCACCCCGAACAGCGGCATGGCGAGCTTGAGTTGTTCCCAGCGATACGCGAACGCGGCGCTG
>JAYZWP010000381.1:0-3719 GCA_036142245.1 Pseudomonadota bacterium
TTCACCAAAGGTGAGGGTCGCGCGGGCGTTGTGGCCATCGATGATGTAGCCCAGACCCGCTTCCCACATGTCGAGATCCGGAACGAAAAATGCGCTGGCGGCGGGAAGGTCATCGGTATCGCTGCTCAGATCCAGATACCGGACATGAGGCTGCAACCGGCCGAAACCGTATTCTTTCTGCGTCAGATAACTGGCCAGCGCATAGTAGCCGTCACCGTCATAACCGAAGGCGGGCACTTCGTCGTGATCGTAGTCGTAGTAGGCCCCTTCCAGGCTGAAGGCGCCGCCATTCCCGATCGGTTTTTCATACAGCACATCGACGCTCCAGCCGAAGAAATCCCCCGGCGTTGCCGCGAAACCGGTGCCGTCCTTCTGGGACTGCAGCGCGACGGCCACGGTGAAGATGTCCTTTGAACCGTAGTAGGTGCTGCTGGTGTAGAAGCCGGGCTCCGGGTCGAGGAAGCTGTAGCTGAAACGGGCGGCGTACAGCAGCTTGTCGTCCGGATTGCTGCCGGTCCCGGCGAAGTCATCGTTGCCTTCGTAGGCACCCAGCGCATATTTGAAGCGTCCGCCGTCGACCTGGCCGTTCAGCATGATGCCGTTGTCGCGGCCGGCGAAGATCGCCGGATAGGCCTGTACGAACGGGAAATTCCAGTTGTTCAGGTAATAGGGGCCGTCCAGGTTGGCGCGGTCGCTCGGCGGCAGGTGGCGACCCATCCAGACGTTCAGGTAGTCGTTGAACTCCACCTTCGCCACGGCATCCAGCACGTTGACGTCGTTGGCGCCATCGTAGTCCGTGTTGAACTCCAGCTTCAGGTACTTGTGAATCTGGCCATTGAGATAGAGCCGCACACTCTCGAGGTTGAAGTCGTTGTCGTCATCCCCGCTGATGGCACCGTCTTCGACGGAGGTGAACGACGTGCGCAGCCCGGCACCCACGCTCACCCACTTGGTGTCATCGATCTTGATGGTTCCACCCGCCATTCCCTGCTGGGGTAACAGCAGCGCGGCGGCAACGACCCCCGCGCCGATCGCCGTCCTGCGCTCGCATGGAAATTTCATGTGCATCGGTCTCCCTGACTGAAGTTGTTTGCGTGCGCCCGTCTCAACGGGCCGGCCGCCGGCGGCGGCTGGCGCTTGGTACGCAAAAGGCGTACCAGTAGGCGGACTCGCCAGCCGCGGCTCGGGATTCGTTGCGCCGACTGGGGTTACGCGCTGCACGCCGGGGCGGGCGGCACAAGCCGCTGCACCGAAACATCTCAGTAATCAAACGCAGCGCACCGTGCTGGTGCGCCGGTTCGCCTCACAGCATGCCTTCGCTAATCAGAAACGCTTCGATGGTATCCAGGCCGATGCCCTGCCGGATGCTGGCGAATACCCAGGGCCGGTCGCCGCGCATCCGCAGCGTGTCCCGTTCCATCACTTCGAGGGAGGCACCGACGTGCGGCGCCAGATCGATCTTGTTGATCACCAGCAGGTCCGACCGGGTGATGCCGGGTCCCCCTTTGCGCGGAATCTTGTCGCCGGCCGCCACGTCGATCACATAGATGGTGAGGTCCGCCAGTTCCGGACTGAAGGTGGCGCTCAGATTGTCCCCACCGCTTTCCACCAGAATCATTTCCAGGCGTGGAAACAGGCCGCACAGATTCTCGACCGCCTCCAGGTTTTGGGATGCGTCCTCACGGATGGCGGTGTGGGGGCAGCCTCCCGTCTCCACGCCGCGGATGCGCTCCGGCGCCAGGGCGCCGCTGCGGGTCAGGAACTGCGCATCCTCCTGGGTGTAGATATCGTTGGTCACCACGGCGATGTCGTAGCGGTCCCGCAGCCGTTTGCACAGCGCATCCACCAGCGCCGTCTTGCCGGACCCCACCGGACCGCCGACGCCGACCCGCAGCGGCGATACGGACCGGTGCACATCGGCATCAGGAGCGGAAAAGTCGAGTGTGTTGTCGTTCATGGTGCATGGAAGAAAAGATCTGTCCCGGCGCGGCGGCGCCGAGTTGGTCGTCAATCAACGTGAGGCCGCAGTCCACGGCGGCGTCCAACGCCGCGCCGAGGGACAGCAGAATCCGCTGCCCGGCGGTGTGGCCGATCGGTACCAGCCGCTGCGCAGCCGCTACCTGGTTCTCCAGCCAGCTCCACGCGTAGGCGGTGAGCGTGCCGCGTTGCTCGACGCCCCAGTGACAGGCGGCCGCGGCAAAACCGCTGGCGAAGGTGCACGTGCGGTCCTTCCCGTCCACCGCCAGGGGAACGCCCAGGTCCCGGCACAGCCGCGCCATGGCCGCGCCCAGGTCGCGCTCTTCCCCACGCAGCTCGCGGGTCTCCCGGCTGGCCAGCAGGACGCCGTTCCAGCGGCGCGCGGCGTGCGTATCCGCGGCGTGATGGGCAGCCCACAGACGCGCCAGCACCGGCAGATCGAGGTACGCCAAGCCGTGGCCCAGCAACCCGCGCAGCCAGCTACCGGTCGCCGGTTCGTCCCGCACCAGGCCCAGTTCGACCGCGGCCTCCAGACCCTGGGAGTAGGCGTACGCCCCCACCGGCAGCGCCGGGCTCGCCAACTGCAGCATCCGCAGCAGGGCACCGCCCGCAGTTGCGGGACCGGCCGCCGGGACCGCGTGCGGGGAAACGGCCGGATCAGTCACCATGGTCCGCACCATGCTGATGGGCATGGTGCTGCTGCACTCGCGCGCCATGGCCGTGCTGATGATAAGCGCCGATCTCCGGCTCGAAGGTCGCCACCACGTGCCGCACCTTGCACCCGAACCGGCGCACCATCTCATCCAGAACGTGGTCGCGGGCGTAGCGCACCCAGCCGGGCCCGATCTGCAGGGTCACGTGGCGGTTGCCGAGGTGATAACAGATCTGCGCGAGCCGTTTCAGGTCGCCGGTTTCCACCTGGCTCAGCGGTTCGGTCGCCGCCACCACCTGCACCACCCTCCCGTCGTCCCCGGCCAGCAGATCGCCGTTGCGCAGCACCCCGCCGCGCGCGATCAGCACGGCCGCCTCGGCCCCGTTATCCAGACGGCAGCGCAGCCGCGACTTGCACCGCTGCGCAAACGGCAGCGTGAGGGTCGCGGTGACCACGCCGTGACTCGTGCGGGCGCTCAGGACGACGCGGGGCGCGGCGGCGACACTGGCCGGTTGCGCCGCCATCAGAACAGGAAGTAACGCTGGGCGAGGGGCAGCTCCACCGCCGGCTCGCACACCAGCAGCTCGCCGTCGGCGCGGACCTCGTAGGTCTGCGGGTCGACCTCCATGCGCGGCTGGTAGTCGTTGTTCACCATGTCGCGCTTGGTGACCGTCCGGGTGCCCTTGGTCGCCACCAGACGGCGGCGGATGCCCAGGTCGGCGAACGCGTCCCCATCCAGCGACGCCTGCGACACGAAATGGACCGAGGTCGCGGCGCGCGCTTCGCCGAAGGCGCCGAACATCGGCCGGTAGTGCACCGGCTGGGGAGTCGGTATCGAGGCATTGGGATCGCCCATCGGCGCGGCGACAATCATGCCGCCTTGGATGATCATGGCGGGCTTGGCGGCGAAGAAGGCCGGTTTCCAGAGCACGATGTCGGCGAGCTTGCCGGGCTCTATGGACCCCACCTCGTGGGCGATGCCGTGGGCGATGGCGGGATTGATGGTGTGCTTGGCGATGTAGCGCCGCGCCCGCAGATTGTCCTGCTCGGCGTCGTCCCCGGGCAGCGCTCCGCGCTGCACCTTCATCTT
>JAYZWP010000382.1:0-5686 GCA_036142245.1 Pseudomonadota bacterium
GAGTTGCTCTATCCGCGTCTCGGCCTGTTCGTCACCACCACCCCCGACGCGCAACTTCAGCAATTCGCCTGCCGCGTCTATAACGACTGGATCGGTGACTATTGCTGGACCGAGGCCGCGCGGCTCAAGGGCATGGCGCTGTTACCGGCGGCAGCCCCCATCGAGGCAATTGTGGCAGAGATCGAGCATGCCGCAAGCCTGGGTCTGGCCGGTGTGATTCTGCCGGTCCGGCACGCCATTTCGTCCTACAACATGCCGGAGTGGGACGCCGTCTGGGATGCGCTGCAGAGCGCCGGTCTGTGCTGCGTGGTGCACCTGGGCGCGGAAGAGGGCGCCGCACCCCAACCTCAAGGGCCCGGTGCTGCCGGCATCCTGGTCAGCACCGGGCGCTACGACGTCAACGAGTTCCTGCAGATGATCGTCTGGGGCGGGGCGGTGACGCGCTTTCCGAACCTGCGCTTCGGTCTGGTGGGCAGCGGTGTCGGCTGGTTGGCGACCCAACTCACCCTGATGGACCACTGGTGGCACGATCACAAGGGGTGGATGCAGCCGCGTCTGGGCCAGGAGCCGAGTCATTTCTGGCGGCGACAGTGTTTCGCCAGTTTCCACCACGACGGGCCCGGTGTGGCGACGCGGGAGATCATCGGGGTCGAAAACCTCCTCTGGGGGGTGGGCATGCCCACCGAGACAGCGACAGGTGATCCCGTCGACGCGGCCGCGCGAGCGCTTGCCGGTGTGCCGGACGGGGAGGCCGCGGCGATCGCCGCCGGCAACGCCTCACGATTGCTCGGTATCGACCGGGCCCTCAACTGAGGAGGAAGGACCATGCAGGAACGTTATGCGCAAGTGAAGCAGCCCTATGCTCAGCGGATTCTGTCGGCGGACTCCCACATCCTGGAACCCCCGGATTTGTGGACCTCCCGCATGACCGGCAAGTACCGGGACAAGGCGCCACGCATCGAGGCGCTGGACGAGAGCGGTGATTACTTCATCATCGACGGCATGCGACCGCGACCGTTGGCATTCGAGGGGCCGATGGCGGACCTCAAGGCTCAAGGTATCGAGATCCCCTCGCCCAAGGGATACCGTTACGCCGATACCATCCGGCCCGGTTGCTACGACCCGGACGAGCGGATGAAAGATCAGGAGATCGACGGTGTGTCCGGTGAGTTGATCTATCCCGGACTCGGCCTGTTCATGGCCGTGGCGCCGGATCCTGAGTACCAGCGCGCCGCGTGCCGGGTGTACAACGACTGGCTGGCGGAGTTCTGCGCCGCTCATCCCGGGCGCCTGCGGGGGATGGCCATTCTCCCCACCGCCGGTGACCTGACCGCTGCCGCCGATGAAGCACAGCGGTGCCGCGACATGGGATTGGCGGGGGTGATGTTGCCGGTCGTGGTGCCCGATCGGCCGTTCAATCTGCCGGAGTGGGACCGGCTCTGGGAGCGTCTCGTGGATCTGGATATGCCCTGTTCGCTGCATGTCGGCGGCGGGCAGGAGACCTTCGGCCGCTTCCGCGGCCCAGGTGCCGGCGCGCTGATCGTCTGCGGCGGGCGGTTCGACTTCAATACCGCGCTGCAACAGGTCATCTGGGGCGGCGCGCCGGAGCGCTTCCCCGGCATGAAATGGGTCCTTACCGAGGGCGGTATCGGCTGGATCGCCGCCGCTCTCGAGGACGCGGATCGCTGGTGGCGCAAGGGCCGTGACGAAGGCGCGGACTGGATGGATCCGCTGCTGCCGGAGCCTCCCAGCTATTATTTCAAGCGCAACTTCGCCGCCACCTTCGAAGACGACCGGGCCGGTATTCTGACCCGCGAATACACCGGGGCGCAGAATCTGCTCTGGGGTAACGATTACCCGCACACGGAAGGGGTGTGGCCTTTCTCGCGCAAGCAGATCGCCCAGGATTTCGCCGGCATCGCGCCCCGGGACACCCGGCGCATCGTGCACGACAACGCCGTGGAGATTTTCGGCTTTCCGGCGGCCGACTGATCTCGAAGCCCGTGGCGGTGCCAAAAGTCGAATGAACTTTGCCCTGGTCGGGGAATCGGACATGGGAGAATGCTAGATCGACCAGTGAGGTAAAGAGGTGTCAGCTAACAGCGTGCTCACTGGAGCACGCCACACCCTGCATCGCCACCAGGGTCATTACGGCTGGTCGCCGGATCAAGCTCCGGTGGTTGCCATAGCGCCCGGCGATTCGGTCACGCTGGCGATCCGCGACGCTTCGGACGGGGTCATCACGCCCCACGCCACGGCGCATGATCTGGTGCGACTCGATCCGGACCGCGCCAATCCGCTCACCGGACCGGTGGCAGTGGAGGGCGCGCGACCGGGTGACATCCTCCTGGTGGAGATGCTCGATTTCCACTACAGCGGCTGGGGCTGGACGGGTATCTTGCCTGGATTCGGTTTGCTGGCCGAGGAGTTTCCCGATCCTTTCCTGGTGCTCAGTCGGCACGATGAACGTTTCGTCGACTTCACGTCGGGTATCCGCCTGCCGGTGCGTCCGTTCACCGGCACCGTTGGTGTCGCGCCGCCGGTTTCGGGTCGGTTGAGCGCCATTCCGCCGCATCAGGGGGGCGGTAATCTCGATATGCGCCAAATCGGCCGGGGGAGCACGCTCGCCCTGCCGGTGCATGTCGAGCACGCGCTGTTGTCGGTGGGTGACACCCATGTCGCGCAGGGTGATGGCGAGGTGTGTGGTACCGCGGTCGAATCGCCGATGAGCGTTGAACTGCGGGTCGATTTGGTCCGTGGCGGGGAGCCGTTGACCGCACCTCATGTGCGTTACCACGCATCCGCCGTGTGCGCAGGCACCGGGGAGGTGCAGGCGACCCTGGGCATCGGCGGCGATCTCATGGTCGCCGCGGCGGATGCCGTACGGCGCATGATCGATCTGCTACAGAAGGAGCGCGGCCTCTCGGCTGAACTGGCCTACTGTCTGTGCAGCGTCGCGGGGGATCTGCGCATCAGCGAAGTGGTCAACCAACCCAGTTGGGTGGTTTCCTTGCACCTCCCGCTGGCGGTGTTCGACTGACGCGTGGGGTGTCGGGGCAAAGCGCCTCGCCGCAGGTCGGCGTGTGCTCTGGTCGTCGCGAAACAAAATGCAGCTTTCGCAACCATACGGCAACAGATGAACAAAGGAGACCGCTTTGGCTCACCCAATGAACGACACGTTGAACTGCTATCTCGCCGAAGCCTTTGAGTTTCTGGATATCGACGCAGAGCAGGCGTTCCTGCTGAGCCTCCCCAATCGCGAAGTGCGCTGCGAGCTGCCGCTGCGCCGTCGGGATGGATCGCTTCGGGTGTTCCAGGGCTACCGCGTACAGCACAACCGCAGTCGTGGCCCGTTCAAGGGCGGATTGCGTTTTCATCCCGACATGGACCTGGCGCATGCTCAGGTTCTCGCATCGCTCATGACCTGGAAAACCGCCCTGGCGGATCTGCCGCTCGGCGGCGCCAAAGGGGGCATCAATTGCGATCCCCACGACCTCACGCTCACCGAGCGAGAGGCGCTGACCAAGAAATTCGTGCGGCAGATCGCCTGCCTGATTGGTCCGGACACCGACATCCCGGCACCGGACATCGGCACCGACGAGCGAGTCATGGCCTGGATCTATGACGCCTACAGCGGCGATTTCGGCGATGAGCCGGCCGTGGTCACCGGTAAGCCGTTGGAATTGGGTGGCTCACCGGGCCGCACACAGGCAACCGGCCGCGGTGTCGCGCGGCTCACGGAGTGGGCGGCGCAGCGCCACGGCATCGACCTGGCCGGTGCGCGGGTCGCGGTGCAGGGGTTCGGTAACGTCGGCCGCTACCTGTGTGAAAGCCTCGCCCGGCAGGGTGCGCGGATCGTCGCGATCGGCAGTTCTGGCACCACCCTGTACAACGGCGACGGGCTCCCCGTGAGCCGCATGCTCGAACAGGCCGAGGCGGCGGAGAATCATCTGGCGCTCACCGACATGGACGTGCGTGCGGAGCAACTGGCTGTCGACGCGGTGCTCACCGGCGATGTCGACATCCTGTTGCCAGCGGCCGTGGAGTGTGTCATCACAGAACAAAATGCCGCCGACATCCGCGCGCGTTTGGTGGTCGAAGGCGCCAACATGCCCGTGACCGCCGAGGCTGACCGGTTGTTGCGCGAGCGCGACATTCCCGTTGTGCCGGACATTCTGGCAAATGCCGGCGGCGTGATCGTCTCCTATTTCGAATGGGTACAAAACCGCCAGCGCATGGGTTGGACCGAAGAGCAGGTCAGCGACGCGCTCGACCGTCATCTGGCTCGCGCCTGGAAAGCGGTTTCCCGTTGCGGTGCCGAGGCCAAACTCAGCTACCGTCAGGCGGCCTATGCGGTGGCCGTGCGGCGGGTCGACCGGGCCATGCGGTTGCGCGGTTTCTAGAGCCACGGCGAGTCTACAATGTAGCCCGCGATACAGATTGGGGAAGAAGCCGTTGGTTGCTATCGGTGCCATGTTGCAAACCGCCACCGGCGGACCTGAAGTGCTTGAGTGGGGTGAGATCAGCCTGGGGCCCCCCGGCGCCGGAGAGGTACGCCTGCGGCACACCGCCATCGGGGTTAATTTTCACGACGTCTATCACCGGTCCGGGCTCTATCCGATCGAATCGTTTCCCGTCGTACCGGGAATCGAAGGGGCCGGGGTGGTCACGGAGATCGGCCCGGGCGTAAGCACGCTGCGGCCCGGTGACCGGGTCGCGTATGGCAGCCCCCCCATGGGTGCCTACGCTCTGCAGCGCAACTTCCCGGCGGATCGGTTGGCCAGAATTCCCGACAGCGTGCCCGATGAGGTGGCGGGCTGCTCCATGATCCGGGGCATGACCGCCTACATTCTGCTGCATCGGGTAGTGCAGATCGAAGCGGGGACGACCGTGTTAATCCATGCCGCGGCCGGCGGCGCGGGGCAGATCCTCTGCCAGTGGGCGCATCATCTCGGTGCCGAGGTGATCGGTACCGCTGGCAGCCTCGAGAAAGTGGAGATAGCCCGGCAGTGCGGCTGCGATCACGCCATCGTCTACAGCGAGGAGAACTTCGTCGAGCGGGTGCGCGAGATCACCGCGGGTCGGGGTGTGCAGGTGGTTTATGACTCCGTGGGCGCTGATACCTTCATGGGTTCTCTCGATTGCCTGGGTCCATTGGGTGTCCTGGTCTGCTTCGGCCAGTCATCGGGTATGCCCCCCGCCATCACCATCCGTGATCTGCAGGTGCGCGGTTCACTCACCCTCACGCGCCCCATGTTGCCGGACTACACCCGTGACCACGCCGACTATGCCGACGCGGCGCATGCCTGGTTCAAGGCGCTGGAGACGGGTGTGGTCAAGGTCGAGGTAGCGCATCGCTACACGCTGCGGGAGGCCGGCCGCGCGCACGCCGACCTGGAGGGCCGCCGCACCCGTGGGCCTGTCGTGATGCTGCCGGAGGGTTGATGGGTGATGTCCCGCTGCGGAGCCGCCGGCCGGGTTGGCCCGCGAGGCGTAACCCGGCAACGCAGGACAGCAGATCGTAGGGTGGATTAGCCCGACGGGCGTAACCCACCGGGAAAGGGTACCGCAGGTTACGCGGTGAAGCCGCTCAACCCACCTTACAGCTGCCGGTAAGTTCCTAATGTGGGGTGATGCGGCCCATATCGCTTTCCGTATTCCGCGAGGCAGATGACGGGCGGTGACT
>JAYZWP010000383.1:0-9241 GCA_036142245.1 Pseudomonadota bacterium
GCAAGTGAACGGCCGTGCCGCAGATATGTAACTGCGGCTCGCGCCATCGCGCGGAGAGGATCTGACCCTGCCGGGGCTCGGGAATGAAGCCCAGATCGAGGTCCCTACTCGCCACCGCATCCAGCAACGCCGATTCGTCGGCACACGCCACCGGTTTAACAAAGCGGCCGAAGTATCGTCCCAGCGGCTCCAGCGCAGTGGCTTGCAGATAGCCTATGGTCAGCACCTGTTCCAGTGAGCGGCAGGCGGAAACGATCTCCCGGAAAAGCTGGACCACCTGATGTGCGCCCAGCGGCCCCGCGTTCGCAGCCAGCAGCCGGCGCAACAGCTGCGCTTCGCGCTCGGGCCGATAGTATGTTGCCGCTCCCCCGCTCCCGGATTTCAATTCCGCCACTTCGAGGGCGAGGGCTGCCCTGCGGTTCAGCAACGCCAACAGTTCGTCGTCGAGACTGTCAATCCGCTGGCGCGCATCGCGCAGGGAATCGGACAATCGCGAACCGGCCAAAATCGTTGCGCCGTTATCCAGTCCGGGACGGGTACCGACCACTCAAAGCGCGCGGACGCTCAACACGCCCTCTATGGCGGCAAGCTTGTCGAGTAATGCCGACGGCAGAGGCTTGTCCACATCGACGACGGTGTAGGCAAGGTCTCCACGGGATTTGTTCAGCATGTCGACGATATTCAGTTCGGCGGTCGCCAGCGCCGTGGTGATCTGTCCCACCATGTTGGGTACGTTGGAATTGACGACACAGAGCCGAAACCCGTCCGTGAGCGGCAGGACCAAATCGGGAAAGTTGACCGCGTTGGTGACGTTACCGCGCTCGAGGTAATCCATCACCTGATCGACCACCATGACCGCGCAGTTATCCTCCGCTTCCGCTGTCGAGGCACCCAGGTGCGGTAACGCGATCACCTTGGGGTGCGTTATCAACGCCGGTGTCGGGAAGTCGCACACGTAGGCGTGGAGTTCTTCGGCATCCAGAGCCGCCACGACAGCAGCATCATCGACGATACCGGCGCGGGCGAAATTGAGTACCGTCGCACCCTTGGGCAACAACACCAGGCGCTCGTGATTGAGCAGCCCGCGGGTGGCGTCGTTGAGCGGCACATGAAACGTGACGAACTGTGATCGACTCAACAACTGCTCAACACTGACAGCCCGCTCCACCTGGGTATCCAGCTGCCAGGCCCCCTCCACCGTCAAACCGGGATCGTATCCGATCACGCGCATCCCCAGTGCGACGGCGGCATTGGCCACCTGTCGGCCGATATACCCCAGCCCGACAACCCCCAGCGTGCGCCCCGGCAACTCGATCCCCGCGTAGCGTTTCTTGCCCAGTTCGACCTGCTTTTCGATCTCGTCGGCGCTGCCTTCCAGCGCCCGGGTGTAAGCCCAGCTCTGGCAGATGTTGCGCGCCGCCAGCAGCATTCCTGCCACGACCAGTTCTTTCACGGCATTGGCGTTTGCGCCCGGTGCGTTGAATACCGGAATGCCGCGCGAACTCAGCTCCTCCACCGGGATGTTGTTGACGCCGGCCCCGGCCCGACCCACCGCCCGCAGCGAATCGGGCAGCGTCATATCCCACATGTTGAATGACCGCACCAGGATGACGTGCGGATCGCTGCAGTCACCACCGATCTGATACGCGTCGCCGAATCGGGTCAGACCTGCAGGAGAGATGTTGTTGAGCACTCGTACTTTGTACACTTTCGCTAAATTTCCGAATAGTCAGGGTCACCGGCTGAAGGCGGGACCGCCGTTGGGATTGAGGCTAAAGATGCCGGGCGCAATCGAGGATGGCGCGGTTCAGGCTGTTGGCGCTGCTTTCCGACAGATTCCGTCCATGGTGATGAACCAGCAGCAGGGCACCGATCCCGACCGGCAGCACGATCATGCCGTTGCTCCCCATCCTCAGGGCAACCTGGTCGTGCTCGCCCGATTTGATCAGATCACAAAGTGATCCGGCCACCGCGTTGAGCGTCCCGGTCATCGCCGTCACGTACTGTAATTCGGCCACCATGCCGCGGCTGGCGATGACCGCCGTGCCGGCGGTGGTGGTCATCAGGTAACCGAGAATTTCATCATGCGCGTCGCACGTCGCGTCAAGAATCTTCTCAATCTCCGGGTTCGGCATTGATATCAACTCGGCAGACCAGCCGGCACGGTCACCCAACGGACAAGTGCGATCAGGTCGCGCGGAGGCCGGATTCTATCACTCTGCACCCCTGCTTTTCGGGCGCGCCGGATTCGCCGAACCGAAGCTCGCGGCCAGAAATATCGCCTGCAACAGGGTCTGCAGATCGCGCACCGACTCCGGATCGATCGCCATGATAGGGGGACAACTGCCCGGACACTCCTCAATGGAGAGCATGAAGGTCTGATACGCATCGATACCCGGCAACGGCTGCTCGTTCAGACGCGTAATGCCGATCCCGACCCGGTTATCGGCAAACAGCTCGGCATGGCGCATCACGAAGTCCGCCACCTGCCGATAGCGCTGCTCGTCCAGGTTGTCGACCAGCAGGATCACGGCGTCCGCTTCTGCGCAAAAGGTGCCTGCCAGGTGCCGCAAAGCTTCCAGCCCGGAAACGGCGTACAGATGCAGACGCTGATCGGCGCTGATATCCACCCAGCCATAACTGATCACGGGATTGCCAGTGCCGTCCGGCCCGGCAGCGGACGCACCCACGCCGATGACCTCGACATCCGACAGTGACCGCACCGCCGCGGTCTTGCCCGCGCCGGGTGAACCGGCCAGGACCAGACGATAGTGCTCCGCGGGGATGCGGGTCTCCACGGTATGCGTGTCCTCGAGCCCCGTAATGACCCGGCCGGGTGTTTCGACCGCGTCCGTCGTCCCCGCGGCACGCTCACCGAGCCGTGTCAGCACCTCCTCAGCACTCTGGGGGCGATCGATGGAACGCAACCGCAGCATCCAGTCGATCACATCCAAAAAGGCCTCCGCATAGCTTCCAGCGCCCAGGGACCGTGCGGAGGGCAACGGATCGGGCTCCGCGGAAAGGATGGCATTCGCGCGCCGGGTGGCCGCCACCGGAGGCTTGCCCGCCAGGCAGCGGTACATGGTAGCGCCCAGGGAATAGAGGTCCGACCAGGGGCCCAGCGACTGATCCGCGCCGTACTGTTCTATCGAGGCGTAGGCCGGCGTCAGAATGTCAGACGTCTTGCGCACCTCGTCGCCCATGGCATAACACGCGGCGCCGAAATCGATCAGCACCGGATTACCGTCGGCCGACAGCAGAATATTTCCCGGTTTGATGTCGCGATGCAGATAATTCTTCTGATGCACCGCGGCCAGACCCCGCAGAATCGGAACGAACCAGCGCTCCATCACCTCCTGACCCGGCGCGGACGCGCGTTGCCGGAGCATGGTGGCCAGACTGTCGCCCGGCTGGTAGGCCATGACGAAATAGGCGGTCCGGTTGGCGTGGAAATAGCCCACCACCTTGACGATGTTCGGATGATTGAACTGAGCCAGGATCTGCGCCTCGGTGACGAACCGATCCATACCCCACTGATAGAAACGGTCGTGCTCGGCGGCGACCAGCTGCACATCGGCGCTGCCGTAACGGGCGGCGATATCCTTCGGCAGATACTCTTTGATCGCCACCTGCTGGCCGCTTGTGCGATGGACCGCCCGATAGGTGACCCCGAAACTGCCGGCCCCCAACACCTCCACGACAGTGTACTGCTGCAGGTCGACACCCACGGACAGCGCGTTGCCAGGGATCGCCACCACGACCTTACCGACCGCTCACCGCTGCAACAAAACCGTCGCCACCGGCCTGTCCCAAGGAGCACGCGTGCTGGTGTTCGACGCTTCGAGCGTGCAGGCGTCAGGCGCCATTCGTTTGCCCTGCCCCTGCCCCTGTCCCCAGATGACGACCCAAGCGGCGCACGAACGCGTTGAACCGTGACTCTTCCGGATCGCGCCTGGCCTCGTTGGCGAGCAGATAGTCGGCCTCGCGCCGTGCCGGACCGGCAAGACTGATCGCACTGGCCGCGGAATAGAAGGTGTACACATCCTCGAAACCCACGCCCAGAGTCTGCACCAGAAACTCGAAGGTCGCCGGTTCGCGAACCCACAGGGCGGCGATACGCATGGCCTGGGGAATTTCCATCAACCGGGTAAAGTTGGGCCAGCATCGCAGATAGAACCGCTCGCTCACGTCGGTGCCTTCCGGCAACCGGCCATCGGAACTCCAGACCCCGATCCGCCACAGCAAATCGCTGGATTCCATTCGCGTCGCTCCTTCGACCAACTCCTCGTGCAACAACCTGGCGGTACCGCTTTCCAGTTCGGCGAGCCGGCACTCCTGAGCAATCGGACCGCTGCGGGCCAAAGTTGCCAGGTTTTCGATGCCGATCTCGCAGTAGGCGGTATCCTGCTCCGGGTAGATGACCACCCGTCCGGCACCGGCGAGTTCGATCAGGACCGGCGTCAGGTTGGTTTCGCTGCGCCGAAAGGCCGCGCTGACCACCTCCAACAGGCTGTTGGTCACCGGATAGAAACCCGCTTGGGGAACCGTCGCGTCCACCTTGCCGCCAATACTTGTGCTGCCATCCACAACCAGCGCGACGCGGCGCTGCTCACCGAGTGTAAAACTGGTCTGATGTTCCTGGCGCTGCAACATGGCACCGGACTCCACGGCGGTCCGGGCCCAGTTCAGCGCTTCGATCAGCGCCACCTCCATGATCGGTTTCGGGACCCAGAACATCCCCTCGAGGTCCGGTCTGTCCCTGGCCAAGAGAATCACCGGCTGTTCGGGACGCCGATGCAGATACTGCGCCCAATCGAACTGCGTGTTATCGATGTCGAGGATGGCAACCTCCGCGTCATCCTCGTCTACGACATCGCACAGGTCGTCAGCGATCTCATACAGGAAAGAGGTCAGTCGCCGGGCGGCGCGTTCTCCCAGTCCGGCCACGCAGACCTTGACCGTGGCGGCCGTCATGCCGGAGCGCCACGCCGGTCATCCATGACGGCGCTCGAACTCCTTCATGAACGCGACCAACGCCTCCACACCTTCCTGCGGCATGGCGTTATAGATACTTGCGCGCATGCCACCGACACTGCGATGCCCCTTGAGATTCACCAGACCCTCGCCTGCCGCCTGCGCAAGGAAGGTCGCGTCGAGACTGCTATCGGCCAGGGTGAAGGGGACATTCATCGCGGAGCGGCTGCCGGCCTGGGTCGGACAGTGATAGAAAGCGCTCGCATCCAGGGCATCGTACAACAGTCCGGCCTTGCGGTCATTGCGCTGCGCCGCCGCCGTGAGCCCGCCGGTCGAGATGAGATATTGAAAGACCAGACCGGCGATATAGATCGCGTAGGTCGGCGGCGTGTTCAGACAGGACTGGGCCGCCTCGTGGGCGGAATAGTCGAGCAGCGCCGGAGTGTCGGGCCGGGCACGCCCCAGCAGATCCCGCCGCACGATCACCACCGTCAACCCCGCCGGGCCGATGTTCTTTTGCGCCCCGGCGTAAATCAGGCCGAACCGCGGGACATCCACCGGCCGCGACAGAATGTGACTCGACGCATCACTGACCAGGGGCACCTGTGCCGTGTCCGGCAGGTAATGATACTCGGTGCCGAAAATCGTGTTGTTGCCGGTGATGTGGACATACGCTGCATGCGGCGACAACTCGAGCTCTGCGGCAGTCGGGATACGATCGAAATTGGTCGCCGCGGAACTCGCCACGACCTTGACGGTACCGTAACGCTTCGCTTCCTGAATGGCCTTCTGCGACCAGCTTCCGGTTTCGACATAATCAGCCGTGCCGCCGGCCGGCAGCAGATTCAGCGGCACCATGGAGAATTGCAACGTGGCACCGCCCTGCAGAAACAGCACGGCATAGTCGTCGGGAATCGCCATGAGGAAACGCAGGTCGTTTTCCGCCTGCTCGCGGATCGCGTCGAAATCCTTGCCCCGGTGACTCATTTCCATCACCGACATCCCGCTCGATCCCCATTCCAGCATCTCCTGCGCCGCCTGCTGAAGGACCATTTCCGGTAACACCGCCGGACCCGCGCTGAAATTGAATACGCGACTCACAAAACCTCCTGAATTGCTCAACTGAGAGCGGCAGCGCATCTGCCTGCCGCCAGGGTTGGACCCGCGCGCCCGGCCCGGCTCCTTCGCCGGGCTACGGGCGATCTCGGTTCATTCGGCCTCGGCGGCCTCGACGGCCTCGGAGTCGTCATCGTCTTCGGCGGGCACCCGAGCGAGACCGATGAGCCGCTCGTCTTCGCTCAAACCGATCAACCGGACACCCTGGGTGTTGCGCCCCAGTTCGGAGATCGAGTCGACCGGGGTGCGGATCAGGGTGCCGGCGTTGGTCACCAGCATCACCTCATCTCCCGGCTCGACCTGTAGTGCCCCGACGACCGCGCCGTTGCGCTCACTCGTCTGAATGGCGATCACCCCCTGGCCGCCCCTGCCATGGCCGGGATACTCGGAAACCCTGGTGCGCTTACCGTACCCGTGTTCGGTTGCCGTCAATATGGCGCCATCGTCCCGAGCGACCACCTGCGCGATCAGCTTCTGTCCCTCCCGCAGCGTGATACCGCGCACACCCCGCGCGGTTCGACCCATCGAGCGCACCGCCTTTTCCGAGAAGCGCAATACTTTGCCGGCGTTGCTGAACAGCATGACGTCGTCGTCACCGGAGGTGATATCCGCTGCCACCAGTTGGTCGCCCTCCTGGAGTTCCACGGCGATGATGCCGCTACTGCGCGGGCGGGAAAAATTGGTCAGAGCGGTTTTTTTCACCACCCCCTGTTCGGTGGCGAACATCACGAACCGCCCCTGATCGAACGCCCGCAACGGCAACACCACCGTGATGCGCTCTCCTTCCGCCAGGGGCAGGAGGTTGACGACCGGCCGGCCCCGCCCGGCGTGGCTGGCCACCGGCAATTCAAACACTCGCAGCCAGTACGCTTTTCCGGCACTGGAGAAACAAAGAATCGTGTCATGCGAGCTGGCGACGAACAGGTGATCGACGAAGTCGTTGTCTTTCAACCGCGTCGCGGAACGGCCCCGGCCACCCCGCCGCTGGGAACGGTACTCCTCCACCGGCTGTGCCTTGACGTAACCCTGATACGAAAAGGTCACCACCATGTCCTGCTGCGGGATCAGATCCTCGGAGCGCATGTCGAGGTGACTGGTGAGAATTTCGGTACGGCGTTCGTCGGCGTAGCGCTGGCGCAGGTCGACCAGTTCCTCCCTGATCACCGCCATGAGCCGCTCGTCGCTGCCGAGAATCTCCAGCAAGCGCCGAATCTCTTCGAGTAATTCCCGGTACTCCGACTCGATCTTTTCCCGTTCCAGCCCGGTCAGGCGTTGCAGCTGCATCTCCAGAATCGCCTGGGCCTGCCGGTCCGACATCCGGTAACGGCCGTCCTGTCCCACGGACGGCGGCGCCGACGGATCGGCAAACGCGAACCCCTCCTCGGCCGCCCGGGCGAGCAACTCACCGACGAACCCCGCCGGCCAGGTGCGCCCCACCAGAGCGGTGCGTGCCTGTTCACGACTGGAGGCAGCGCGGATCAGCGCGATCACCTCGTCGATATTCGCCAGCGCAATCGCCAATCCCTCCAGCACATGGGCCCGCTCGCGGGCCTTGCGCAGTTCGAACAGCGTGCGGCGGCTCACCACCTCGCGGCGATGCCGGATGAAGGCGTCGATGATCTCCCGCAGCGTCAACAGCCGTGGCTGCCCATCGATGAGCGCCACCATGTTGATGCCGAACACCGTCTGCAACTGCGTCAGCTGAAACAGCTGGTTCAGCACCACATCACCATTCTCGCCGCGCCGCAGGTCGATGACCGCGCGCATACCATCCTTGTCGGACTCGTCGCGGATGGCGGTGATCCCCTCGACCCGCTTGTCCTTCACCAACTCGCCGATCTTCTCCAGCAACATCGCCTTGTTGACCTGATAGGGCAGCTCGCTGATGACGATGCGATCGTTTTCCGGTTCGTACTCGGCACGGGCGCGGACATAGATCTTGCCCCGACCGGTGGCATAGGCGTCGCGGATACCGGCGATGCCGTTGATGATGCCGGCGGTGGGAAAATCCGGTCCCGGCAGCTTCTCCATGAGCTGCTCCAGACCGATGTCCGGGTTCTCCATCACCGCGATACAGGCGTCGATGGTTTCACCGAGATTGTGGGGCGGCATGTTGGTCGCCATCCCCACGGCGATTCCGGTGGAACCGTTGACCAGCAGGTTAGGCACCCGCGTCGGCAGCACCACCGGTTCGGTTTCGCTGCCGTCGTAGTTGTCGACGAAGTCGACCGTCTCCTTGTCCAGATCTTCCAGCAGCTCATGGGCGATCCGCGACAGACGGATTTCGGTGTAACGCATCGCGGCGGCGGAGTCGCCGTCCACCGAACCGAAGTTGCCCTGGCCGTCAACCAGCGGATAGCGCAACGAGAAACCTTGCGCCATCCGCACGATGGTGTCGTAGGCGGCCGAGTCGCCGTGGGGGTGGTACTTACCGATGACGTCACCGACCACGCGCGCCGACTTCTTGTAAGCCTTGTTCCAGTCATTCCCCATGTCCTTCATGGCGTACAGGACACGGCGATGGACCGGTTTCAGGCCGTCCTTGACGTCGGGCAGGGCACGCCCGACGATGACACTCATGGCGTAATCGAGGTAGGAGCGTTGCAGCTCGTCCTCGATGTTGGCGGAGATGATTTCTTTCGCGAAGTCGCTCATGCGGACCGGGGGGCTGGCGCTGGGGGCAGCGCGGCGGACACGGAAAAAGGGCGCCCGGCGGCGCCCTTTTTGCAGCAGGCAATTCTACCACGCCAGGGGGGCTATTTGACCGCCCATGGCGCGCCGCGATGCGCCCGGAAGGGAGCTCAGCGCGGCGCGCGCAAAGCCGCCACGCCGGCAGCGTCCGGCGCCGCGCAGACTCCGGTCTCAGTGACCAGCAGGTCCACCAGCCGGGCCGGCGTCACGTCGAACACCGGATTCCAGGCCGTGGCACCGGCCGGTGCGACCGGTTGGCCGTGCAACCCCGTCACCTCCTCACCGGCCCGCTCTTCTATCCGGATGGCGGAACCGTCCGGCGTCCGCGGATCGATAGTGGAGGTCGGCGCCACCACCATCACGCGGGCGCCGTGGTGCCGGGCATGCAGGGCCGCGCTGTAAGTGCCGATCTTGTTGGCGACATCGCCATTCGCCGCGATGCGATCGGCCCCGACGATCA
>JAYZWP010000384.1:0-9686 GCA_036142245.1 Pseudomonadota bacterium
CAGCACCGGCACCGCCACCACCAGGGGCGGGAAAGCGGCTCCCAGATCGGCGAACCCCAGCCCCTTGGAGAAGGTCCCGCGCGTCACGGTGAGAAAGTGGGTGGTGGGATAGATCTCCCCCACCAGGCGCCCCGCCCCGTCGAGCGCCGTCACCGGGTCGATCATCCCGGAGAACTGCACGGCAGGAACTATGGTGAGGACCGCGGTGCCGAAAATGGCGGCAATCTGGCTGCGCATGAACGCCGACACCAGCAGTCCGAGGGCCGTGGCGCAGGTGACGTACAGCAGCGCGGCGGTCGTCAGGGTGACGAACCCGCCGGTGAAGGGTATGCGGAACAGCGTGACGGCGAGCAGCACCATGAGCAGGTAGCTCGCCATCGCCAGCACCACGTAGGGCAACTGCTTGCCGAGCAGAAACTCCAACCGGCTGAGCGGCGTGACGTAGAGATTGACGATGGAGCCGAGCTCCTTTTCCCGCACCACGGCGAGCGCCGCCAGCATCGCCGGGATCATCATCAGCAGCAGCGGGATCATCGCCGGGACCATGGCGACCAGGCTTTTCACATCCGGGTTGTAGCGGTAACGGATCTCGATCTCAGCCAGGGGTGACATCCGCCCTGCACCGGTTGCCGCGGCACGCTGCGCGAGCCAGTGCCCATGCATGCCGAGCACATAGCCGCGGATGGTCTCGGCGCGGGTCGGCATGGCGCCGTCGATCCAGATACCGATTTCCGCCTGGCGTCCCCGGGCAAGGTCGCGGGCGAATCCTTCCGGTATTTCGATGGCCATGCCGATGTCGCCGCCCCGCATGCGCCGGTCCAGATCCCGGTAGTCGGCGAGCGGCGGGCGCTCGATGAAGTAACGGGATCCGGCGATGTTCCACACATAATCCCGGCTGGCACCCGTGTCGTCGCGATCCAGTACCGCGAAGGCGAGCTCCTCGACGTCCAGGGTGATGCCGTACCCCATGACGATCATCAGAATCAGGCTGCCGGCCAGCGCCAGGGCGAGGCGTATCGGATCGCGCCGCAGTTCGCGACTTTCCCGCACCGCCTGCGCCATCATCCGGCGCAGTTCGAAGCGACGCGTTTGCCGGGTCCGACCCGGCGGTACGGCCATGGCATCCGGGCGCGGCAGCTCATCCGGGCTGGCGGCGGCATCGCGCTCGGTCAGATGATGAATGAACGCTTCTTCGAGCCCCGCGGCGCCGCAGGCTTCGGCCAGTTCGGCCGGTCGGCCGACAGTCAGCACTCTGCCCTCGTGCATGAGCGCCACGCGGTCGCAGCGTTCCGCCTCGTTCATGAAGTGGGTCGAGATAAAGAGGGTGACCCCCTCCCGACGTGCCAGATCGATGAGGAGTGCCCAGAACCGGTCTCGCGCGACCGGATCCACGCCGGAGGTCGGCTCATCGAGGATCAGCAGGGCGGGCCGATGAATCATGGCGACCGCCAGGGAGAGTCGCTGCCGTTGCCCGACCGGCAGGCTCTCCGGCAGTGCGTCCCGCACACCGGAAAGGTCGAAGCGGGCGATCATCTCCTGCACACGGGCCGTCAGCTCCTGATCCGGGACATCGAACAGACGGGCGTGCAGCACCAGGTTTTGCAGCACCGTCAGCTCGCCGTAGAGGGAGAAGAACTGGGACATGTAACCGACACGCCGGCGCGTGCCCAGATCCTGCGCGTCGACGGAGTGTCCGAACAGGCGCGCCTCCCCTTCGCTCGGCGACAGCAGGCCGGCGAGCATTTTCATGGTGGTCGTCTTGCCGCAGCCGTTGGAGCCGATGAAGCCGAATATCTCGCCACGCTGAATATCGAAGCTGACCCGGTCCACCGCGACGAAACGGCCAAAGCGCATGGTCAGGTTGCGCGCTTCGATCACCGTCTCGCCATGCGCCGCTGCCGCCGGGGTCCCTTCGACAGTGCGCCGTCCCTCCTGCCGTGCCGCCGGCAACAGACCGATGAACGCGGCTTCCAGCGAGTCGGTACCGGTGCGTGCCATCAGCTCCCGGGGCGTCCCCCGGGCGAGCACCTGCCCGGCGTTGAGCGCGGCGAGCCAGTCAAACCCTTCGGCCTCGTCCATGTAGGCGGTGGCGACCAACACACTCATCCCGGGATTGGCGGCGCGGATAGCGCGGACCAGGTTCCAGAAATGGCGCCGGGACAGCGGATCGACGCCGGTGGTGGGTTCATCCAGGATCAGCAGATCGGGGTCGTGGATCAGCGCACAGCACAGTCCCAGCTTCTGCTTCATGCCGCCGGAAAGCTTTCCCGCCGGACGGTGCAGAAACGGCGCCAGCCCGGTGTGCTTGGTGAGCTCATCGATCCGTCGCGCGCATTCGGGTCCAGCGTGCCCGAACAGACGACCAAAAAATTCGATGTTTTCGCGAACCGTCAGGGTCGGGTAGAGATTTCGCCCCAGACCCTGCGGCATATAGGCGATGCGCGGACAGACGGCGCGCCGATGGCGCGCCGCGCGCATGTCGCCGCCGAGCACCTCCAGGGCGCCCTCCTGCGGTGCCCGGGCACCCGCTAATAGCGCCAGCAGGCTGGACTTGCCGACACCATCGGGTCCGATCAGACCGGCGACGCAACCGGCCGGAAAATCCAGTGAGACCTGATCCAGCGCCACCCGGTCGCGGTACCTGAGCCGCACCCCGGACAACCGCGCCACCGGTTCGCCCGACAGGTCGGCACTCATTCCGGCAGGTGCACCTGCAGTTGCTGCGGCCATTCCACGCGCGGATCGAGCTTCACGTAGGCCACCCCCGGCAGGCCGGTTTTCACGCTGCGGATGTAGCGCCGCAGCAATTCCGGGTCGATTCTGATCTTGACGCGGAACATCAGCTTCTGACGTTCACTCTCGGTTTCCACGGTCTTGGGAGTGAACTGGGCAACGTCCGCGACGAAGGAGACCGCTCCCGGGACCACATAGTGCGGCGCGGCGTCGAAGATCAGCCGCGCCTCGCTGCCGATCGCCAACCGCCCCGCGGCGGCGGTTGGCAGAAACAGTGTCATGTAGACATCGGTCAGGTCCACGAGGTTGAGCACCACCCCGCCGGCCGGCAGTACCTCTCCCGGTTGGGCAACCCGATACTGCACCCGGCCGTCCCGCGGCGCCTTGAGCAGCGCATCCTCGATGTCCGCCGCGATCCGGGCGATGGTGCCGCGCATCGCCTCCACGGCGACCTGTGCGGCGACCACCCGGGAACGCGCGGTGCCAAGCGCCGCCTCGGCTGCCGCCACCTGCGCCCGGGCAGCACCCAGCGCCGCCCGCGCACCCTCGGCCGCGGCGAGGTCGTCGTCCAGCACCTGCTGCGGGGTCGAGCCTTTCGCCGCCAGTTCCCGGGAACGCGCCAGTCGCTTTTCGGCGGCGCGCAACTGCGCCGCGCGCTGCGCCACAACCGCCTCGGCGGCGGTGCGCTCCGCTTCGCTCTGGGCTACCCTGCTGCGCGCCACTTCGATACCGATCAGGGCCTGTTGCATCTGCGCGTCCGCCTCGCGCCGTTGCGCCTCCAAAACGGCGGTATCCATTCGCGCCAGGGTCTCTCCCGCGGTAACGAAATCCCCTTCCGTGACCATGATCGCAGCGACCCGCCCGGGAATCCGGGTGGCCAGATCGATCTCCACGGCTTCCATGCGGCCGTTGCTGACGACAATGGCGTCGCCAAGACCGTCATCGTCCAGGGAAACCCAGACCACCGAAGCCAGCAGCACCAGGAGAACGGCTGCACCCACCGTCCACCCGGTGCGGCTCGCCAGCAAGCGGTGCGGGTCAGCCATGCCCCAATCCCGCAACCACCATCCGAGGCCTCGTTGTCAAGGCCAGATGCCCCGCTCCATGGTGACCGTCGCCACCCGATGAATGGCCAGCACATACGCGGCGATGCGCAAATCGGCGGGTGGCAGGCCGTCCTTGCTTTCGCTTTCCAGGCCGGGCACTTTGCACGGCGCCTGCGACAGCGATTTGAGGTTGGCATTGATTTCGGCGCGGCGCGCCACTACCGCGTCCGTGGCGCTGTGCATCCGCTCCGCCAGACGCCGGTCGACCAGATCCTCGGACCAGTTGTCATGCTCGATGTTCTGCACCCACTCGAAGTAGCTGACCGTCACCCCCCCGGCATTGGCGAGGATATCGGGCACCACAGGAATGCCGCGCTGGGCGAGTATCCGGTCCGCGGCAGGCGTAATCGGACCATTGGCGGCCTCGACCACCATGCGCGCTTTGATCTGCGTCGCGTTTTGCGCCGTGATCTGCCCCTGCAGCGCGGCGGGCATCAGGATGTCGCACTCCAGACCAAGCAACTCGTCATTGGTCAGGGTCATGGTATCGGCCAGACCCGCGACCTTGCCCGTCTGCCGCTTGTGGGAGGCCACCGCTCCGATATCCAGACCGCCCCGGGCATAGATGGCGGACTCCGAATCGCTCACCGCGATGATTCGCGCCCCGGCATCGGCAAACAGCTGCGCCGCTTCCCTCCCCACCTTGCCGAAACCCTGAATAGCGACCGACAGCCCCTCCAGCGATCGTGCCCCCGGCAACAAGCCTTTCTCGATCAACCGCCGGGTCACCATCAGGCAGCCGCGGGCAGTCGCGCCCAGCCGCCCGAGCGATCCGCCAATATCCACGGGCTTCCCCGTGACCACGGCCAAATTCGAATCGCCCGGATGCATCATGTCGTAGGTGTCGAAAACCCACGCCATGGTCTTTGCGTCGCTGTTGACATCGGGGGCCGGCACATCGGTGTAGGGGCCGATGTTGTCGCCGAGTTCGAGAATGTAGCGTCGCGTGATGCGCCGCAACTCACCCTCCGTAAGCTGCTTCGGATCACAGGTGACCCCGCCTTTGGCGCCGCCAAACGGCAGGTCGAGGACAGCACACTTCCAGGTCATCCACATCGCCAGGGCACGCACCTCATCCTCGTCGGTGCGGGGATGGAAACGAATGCCACCCTTGCCGGGTCCACGCGCACGATTGTGCAACACGCGGTAACCGGTCACCGTCGTGACGGAGCCATTATCGGTTTCCAGTGGGAACTCGACCCGTACGATGCGGCGCGGATGTTTCAAATCCTCGATCAGACCGCGCTTGAGTTCCGGCATGTAGCGCGCGGCGCAGTCAAACTGCTCGCACGCCATGGTGTAGGGATTGACTGCCGACCCCTCCTTCTTGGGATGCGGCGCATCGACTGCCGAATTTTCCATTGATCTGCTCTGAACCATCCCAAATACCGCGCCGACGAACCGGTAACAGCCCGAGACCGCTGTAACACCGCGTGTGATCGGCCTACGGCTCGTCGATGATAACCATGTCCGCATCAGCCCAGGGATGCGCTGGATCAAGTTGGTAAATGGTACGCCCGGTGCGTTCGAATTCCCGCGTGTATCGTTCGCTGCGCTACCATGTAGGACCCTTCGCCATAGCGCTGCCAATCCGGGCGCCCGGCGCCACGCGAACCGCCAACTGCATGAGATACCGGGACCGTGACCCGGCCAGCCCCGCGGACGCCAGCGACCTGAAGGGGCTGCGCGGCTGGCGACGTGTGATACGCGCGGGAGCCTATTCCTGGGCGGGGCTCAGGGCTGCCTACGCCGGCGAGGCGGCGTTCCGTCAACTGCTGCTGCTGAACGCGGTGCTGGTGTTGCTGGCCTTGCGCCTCGACTTTAACGGCGTGGAGCGGGCCCTGTTGTTCGCGGTGAGCATGCTGTCGCTGGTGGTTGAGCTGCTCAATTCCGCGATCGAAGCGGCGATGGACCGCATCTCCCTGGATCTGCACCCCCTGGCCGGACGGGCCAAGGACATGGGCAGTGCGGCGCAATCCGTCGCGCTGCTGATGATTCTCGGTGTCTGGCTATTGCTGCTCTTGCGCTGAGTTACCGCCGGCCGAGTCGGGCCGAATCACCGCTGGGCGAGCTGGGTTGCGGGACGCTATACCAGGAAGCTGAGGTTGGGCGACATCACCACCGGTTCATCCATGGTGATATCACGGCGCACCAGCCGCAGCATCCCGTCGACGTCGTCGAGCAGATCCTCGCGCCGGGCGGAAAACAGGTAGGGCCGCGGCTCGGTGGCACGGGTGCGGTAGACCAGCACATGACTGGTCGCCCGCAGCCTTCCGGCCTGCTCGGCAGGGAAGGCGCGAATATTGGTCACGAAGTGCCGCGTAATGGACGGGGGGCTTTCCGCCGTGGTGGTCGCGTGTTTGGACCAGAGCTGAATCCGGATCGCGAGGCTGTTGAAGTCGTCCATGAAATAGCCGTTGTCATACGGCAAATCCGCCTTGGCGCCCAGTTCCAGGCTGTTGCGCACCGGCATACGGTACTGGATTTCCGGAACGACGCAGGTCGCCAGCCAGGTTTCGTAGTCGTGGTTGTCGAACAGTTCCGCCTCGTCGTAGTAAAAGTTCAGCACGCGGCGATAGGCGGCATCGTTGACCTGCTCCTGCCCGGGCCGCTTGACCTTGGCGTCCATCAGCTCACCCCCTCCATCCGCTTGCGCCATTCGAGCAGGATGCCGAACTCGGACATTTCCGAGTAGGTGGAGTTGTACGCCTCTCCTGGGCCGGGGAAATTCGGGATCCGCTCATCCTCACTGGCGAGAATCATCTGATAACTGCTCATCATCCGTTTACCGACGGTACCGCGGCTGCCGGCATCGATCGCGGCCCAGGCTTCGGAGTCATCCTGGTCGAAGGTCCCCGCCGCGGTGAAGGTATTCACACCGATACGCAAACTCGCCTGCTTGTACTCCTCGGACGCCTCCTTATCGGCGAGAAACCAGGACCAGATCTCCGTCTCGCTGGCGGAAACCGGTTGCCAGACCCGCAGATTGAAGAAATTCACGAAAGGCTCGTCCGCACCGAACGCCAACGGGAAATGGACCCAGGACATGTTCGGAAAGATGGTCATGACACCGTTGAACATGTCCTTCATCACTTCGATCTGGCCCGGTTTCAGATGCTCCCGATAAAGCGCCACGCACTCCGGCGGGAAACCGGTGAACTCCGGCATGCCGGGTGGATTGGGGACCACGATCATGCCGTGGCCGTTACCGGCCCGCACCGCCGGACCGGCGATCGCCAGATCCCGCAACATCTCCGCGGGCATACCGAACTTTTCGAGCACCGTGCGGGTGATCGGGCCGTGCGCCGCCAGGGCATGCGGGCCGTCCGCGGCAAAGTTGATGGCGCCATATTTCCAGTTCTTGCGTGCGCGCCAGCGCACCGGTGCGCCGAGCACCTCCAGGCCAGCCGGGGTGCGATCGAAGAACATGTCGAGATACCAGCGGGCGTCGCCCAGGTACTCCTCAAGGGGCGGCAACTGGTCGTCGAAGGTGGCGAACACCAGGTCACCGTACACTTGCGTGCGCGCCGTCACCAGGTCGTAGTGCGTGAAGTCGACGCGGCCCTTGTAGCAGGACAGATCGTCCGCCGCAGTGTGCAGCTTACCGGTGTTCTGAAACGTCCAGCCGTGATAGGGACAGGTGTAGGAGGGACTGTTGCCACGATCTGCGCGGCACACCAACGCGCCGCGATGCGGACAGGCGTTGAGGAACACACGGTACTGCCCGTCCTGACCGTGGCTCAGGATGACTGGATCGTCCCCCATGACCCGGGTCACGTAATCGCCCCGTTTGGCGACTTCCTGTGTCAGTCCGACAAACAGCCAGCTTTTCGCGAAAACCCGCTCCAGTTCCAGGCTGAACAGGTCCGGATCGGTAAACACCCGACGGCTGACCCAGCCGGTATCCGGGTCCACCAGATCCGCCGGTCCGCGCGGATTGAAGTCGTCGATACGCATGATCCCTTGCTCCCGTGACGCCACCGACAGGAAAACCTGGAAAGATTCGCAACTCCAGGTCGTCGGACGGATGACAGGAAACTTAACGGTCGTTCATGCGCAAATCAAGCGGTTTTGGCAACTCTTTACTTTACTTTTTCCGCATGCGTGCTTTTCTCAACGCGGCCGTGCGCGACCAGGCGAGCAGCGCCAGCAGTAATCCGGCGGCCACGCCAGCGAGAACGAATCGCAGATTCTGCCCGGCGCTCAGTGCCCCCCCCGCCAAAGCCAGCACGGCGACACTCGGGAAGGAGCCAATCATGGTGCCCAGGAGAAAGCCCGGGTAAGGCGTACCGAGGCATCCGGCGCTGAAGCTCACGGCGTCGCAGGGAAGATTGGCGAGCCGCGCCGCGCAGACGCCTTCCAGTCCGGCCCAGGGGCCTTCGGCGGTAACGGCCAGCGGCGCCAACGACCGGGGCAGGTCACCGCCGCCTTCCGTGACCCAGCGGCCGACCGCCCAACTGCTGGTGGCTCCCAACGCGAGGCCGGCAACGGCGACCGGCAGGCCGATCCAGGGACCGAACAGCAGTCCAGCCCCCACGACGACGACGGTTGTGGGGATGAACAGGAAAGGCCGCAGCACAGCCGCCACCAAGTACAGCATCGCGGTGGGAACTTGCCCCAGCGCCAGAGGCTCGGCGCGGACGATGGTCAGGAGTTCATCAACATCCATCCCGGAGTGGTGTAACCACCAGGCCGTTCCCGCCATCACCGGCAACCAGATCGCCGGAAGCCCCCAACGCCACGACCTCGGAAACCCCTCCCGCACTGTTCGCCGCCAGGAATCAGTCAATCCAGACCTCCCGGGCCACCAACCGATCGATTCGTCCGGTGCGCGTGGTCACCTGTAACGCCAATTCGTGCCGGCCTTTGGCGAACCCAGCGGTGTTCCAGTGCACGCGGAAACCGACATCCGGCGCGTCAGGTGAACTCACCCCGCCTTGCCAGAACTCGGACCGCGACAGCGACGGCCACGGCTGACCATAATCGGCGCGTGCCACCGGCTTGCGATCCAGCAGCAGGTCGACCCGCTCTACAGGCGCCGTGTTGTTGAAGGCCCAGCCTTTGAGGTCCGCCACGCCGGTAAGACGGGTGCCATCCGTCACCTGCCCCATGTCGCCGAACGAGGGCACCGGGCAGTCCGCCGGCAACGGCAGAAAGGGCTTGAACTCCTCCCCCACCGGGATGCCGGACTCCGGGATGCTGCCGTGTCCGGGCTTGCGCAGCCCCAGCCCGAGGTAAAAGCGGTACCGCTGCGCGCCGCCGAAAAGGTCCACCGAATCGACCAGAACCATGCGATCGAACAGCCCGCACAATGCGCGGATCCGGGCATAGCGCTTAAACCCGTAGCGCGCTTTGCTTTCATCGACCACCACCAGCGCCGATCGGCCGGCATGGTGCGTTCGGATGCCCGCCTCGTCCACCTCCCAAAGGGCGTACTGCCGTGCCCTGCCGTGGCCGTGCACCTTGTATTCGTCCAGATGGCCCACCACATACCGTCCGGCGAGTTCAAAGTCGAGTTGCGCCGCCGCGTAGTAGCGATCCGCCAGTAACAGGTCCGGTGCGCGAGCCGGGTCCGCTCGCGTCACATCACGCCACACGCTGCGCGTCGCATCGGCGAGCGCCGACCAGCCCGCCATGTCCGAGCGGGCCTGCCCGGGCGGCACGAGACGATACAACTGTTCAAGATTGGCCACCCAGCCGTAGTAGACCAGCATTCCGGCCACCCCGGCCAAGCCGACCGCCGGCGCGGCGGCCGCGAGAACGCGCCGCCACCCACGCGCCTGCCACCAGCGTTCCAGCAACTTCGCCGCCAGGGGCGCGAGCAGCAAATAACCGGACAGTGGCCAG
>JAYZWP010000385.1:0-3860 GCA_036142245.1 Pseudomonadota bacterium
GGACCAGTCCCCAGAGCATGGTGTGGCCATCGCCCAAATCGTAGGCACCGCTGGGCATGGTGCCCATGTCACCCCGGGCGATGGACTTGACCTGATCCTTGCGCAGCTGCATGCGCCGCTGCACAACGCCCAGGTAGTTCGCGTGCACGGAGGTGACGTGGTATCCGTCGACACCGTTCTCGGCCTGAAACTTCCAGTTGCTCTGCGAAATGTAGCGGGATCGTCCGGGGAGGATTTCCATGCCTTCCGGGGATTGTTCGGCCATGAGATCGATAAAGACGGCCGCCTGTCCGAGATGATCGCGCAAGCTGCGCACCTCCGGATTCAGCGCGCCGAAAATGAATCCCTTGTAAGACTCCAGTCTGGCGATCCGGGTCAGGTCGTGGGGTTGGGTGGTGAAGGAATCGGGATAGCCGCCGCTGTCCAGATCCTTGATGTCCACGTTTCTGCCGCCACTGTCGTAGGTCCAGCCGTGATAGGGACAGACCAGAAATTTCTTGTTGCCGCGCTGCGTGCGGCACAGGACCGCGCCGCGGTGAGCGCAGGCATTGATGAAACCATTGAGGGTTCCCGCCTCGTCCCGAATGATCACGACCGGGTGACGCCCCATGAAGGTGGTCACAAAATCGTGGGGATTGGGCAGCTGGCTTTCGTGGCCGAGGACCAACCAGGTTTTCTCGAAGATGTGCTCCAGCTCCAACTCGAACAGCTCCTGGTCCAGATACACGTCCCGGCTGAGGGAAAAAATTCCCTCCGTCGGCCGGTCGACCATCAGGGCGTCGAATTCTCGGATCTTCATGCGGCTGTTCTCCTGCGGAAGGCGTGGCGGGAGCGGCTTAAGAATCCCCCGCGTCGTCGCCGTAGACGGGAATCAGGCCATGCCCGGCAGCATCGGTTTGTACTTGTCGAGGTGGTCGACATCGACCTGGAAAATCGCTTTGCGCTGTGCCGCGTCCAGCACGTTCGGGGTTTCCGTGTCACGGAACGAGTAGTTGCAGGTCAGGCAGTAGTAAAGGGTCCAGAGGGTTTTCCCCTGCTCCTCACCGGTGCGTTCGACCCGCAGGTTGCTCTTGGTACAGCGTGGGCAGCTGTTCATGAGGTGGCTCCTTCCTGCATGGATTTGATCAGTTTGGCGAGGTCGTCGATCTCCTTGCCTGACGGCGGCACGACGATCTCGACGTCACCGCCGATCGGGTCGGGCGGCATGTGGGTGGTCGCGTCGATGATGAGGCGATGCCCCTTGCCAGGGTTGACCGCAGCCGGATCGATCGGAATCGCCGGCATTTCGTCCACCACCACGATGTCGGTCTTGCGGGTCCGTACGGACAAGGCCCACATCACCTCGTTGAGGTTGAACGGGTCGACGTCCGGATCGACCATGATCAGATTTTTAAGGTACATCACGCCGTGCGGCGTGCTCAGTGCCCGCATGGCGATGGTTTTGGCGAATCCGGCAAAGCGGTTCTTGACCGAAATGATGCCCGTCAGCCCGTGCTGATACAGGGCGTTGACGGCGACGACTTCGGGAAAGTCCTTCTTGATCTGGGCATAAATCGGCGCCGACGTATTCAGTCCGATCAGGGTGTCGTGTTCCGTCCAGCCACGGCCGATGTAGATGTTTTCGAAGATCGGATCCTTGCGGTGCGAGATCCCGGTCACCTTGAAAATGGGCGCCTTGCGGATGCCGCTATAGCTGCCCGGGAATTCGCCGAACGGGCCTTCCAGTACCGTCTCCCCGGGCATGAACTCCGCTTCGATGACGATCTCGGTTTGCGCCAGGATATCCATGCCGTTGCCGGACTCGGTGAGCGTGAGCGGCGCGCCCATCATGCCGGAGGCGTACTCAAACTCTGACTCCTCATATCCGACCGGGGTGGCGGCGAACATGGCCATTGCGGGGTGGTTACCCAGCATGACGGCGATTTTCAGCGGCAGGTTGTGCTGCTGCGCCAGCATCATCTGCCGGCCCAGGTCATGCACCGGCGGCGCCAACAGGGAAAAGCGGTCCGGTCCGTGAATCTGGATCCGGTTGATGCCGACGTTCTGCTTGCCGAAGTTGTCCGGATCGGTCGGGTCCCGGCTGACAACGTTGGCTTTGCCCAGGTACAGACCGCCGTCGAATTCGTTGATCTTGTACAGCGGGAGCAGGTCGTAAAGGTTGAAGTCCTTGTCGATGCGGACATCGTGGACCGGCGCTTTATCGGGGCTGATTCGCTTGATTTGCGCCTTGCTGGAATCCCACCGACCGATGAGGTCGAAAAACAGCTCCCGAATCGGGGTGCCTTTGGGGTGACCGAGCAGCAGCGCGATGTTCGAGAAGCCGCCGTGTACCCCTGCCACCATGCGCTTGCCGGGGTAGCCGCGGATTTTGTCGAACAGTATCGCCGGGCAGTACATCGGGTCGGTCAGCGCGGCGACGAGAATCTTGCGGATATCCGGCTCCGGCATCACTGGTTCCGGCCAGGTCAGGAACTGGCCGTTGGCTTCCAGCAGGTCGAGAAAATCCCGCAGCGAGTCGACGGAGGATGCCAACTGCTTTGGCATGTCTGGTTTGTTCATCGGTCCTTACCTCTGTTCGAATAGGTGGGTGTCGCGTACTGTCACCCGGATGGACTTAAAAGAAGGCGCTTGGAGACGCTGCGCGGGGATCAGTCCGCGAGGATATAGTCGGCGAGGCGTTCCAGTTCCTCGTCGGTGATCTCCGACTTGCGAAACGGTGCCATTTCGATGAACCCGTGCCGCACCACCTGTTTCAGGTAATCGCGGTTCAGCGTGGGGTTGTCCCGAATGGAGGCACGTTCTTCCCCGAACCGGTGACCGAGCATCACCGTGCCAGGACCCTGACCATCCGGACGGTGGCAGCCCTGGCAGTACAGGTCGTAGATGTTTTCCCCGGAACGCGGTTCTGACTGTGCCGTGACGACGCCGGTGAGGCCGGCCAGCGCGGCAGCGATTACCAGTTTGCCGGTCGCTTTCATGTGCGGTTCTCCCGGAGATGCTTCGGCCAGATACCCTGTTTGCCGGGTGCCAGAATGCCGTTTGGATCCAGTGCATCCTTGATCTGCTCCTGCAGCTTCAACAGGGCATTGTCGTTCCAGCTGTAGGTTTTCGCGATCTGGTCCATGAACTGCAAATGGGTCCGGTATTCGCCGTAACCGGCCTGCGCCGCCTCATCGATGAGGATGGCGAACAGTTCGTGCGCCCGGGCCATCTCCGCTTCGTCCCGACGGTCGAACATCAGCATGAACACATGGTGCATCTCGCGCCAGCCGATGGCGAATTCACCGATGTAGTCGAACCCGTACTCTTGCGCCCGGTTGCGAATCATGTGGTACTGCTTCAATGCGTCCTCGCCGCGCACCGGAGAAATCGGCGAGAAGTTGATATGGCCGCCGCCGCCGACCCAGTTCATCAGACCGAACTCTGTCATGTTCGGCACGCCGCGCATCAGTTGGCTGCGGTAATCCCAGGCCGGATCGCCCTTGCGGTCATCCCCGGAGAAGAATTTGGCGCCGGGGATGTGACTGTAGGCGTTCTTGATCACTTTCCAGTTGTTTTCCATCATCGGCGGGGGGCCGTAGAGGGCGCCATAAACGTTCCACATCCCGAGATCGTAATCGGCGGCAATTTTCTGGCGAACACTGTCCGGCACGGCTCCCTCGCCATCGTAGTACTGCTTCTTGGTCGTTTTGACAGCGGCTTCCCAGAGCAGGTCGACAATGAAAAGTCCGTTCGGGATCACCATGTTGACCTTCAGGGGGCGGGATATCTCGGTGATGGCCGCGAGATCCTCTTCCTTCGGAAAGGTGATCATGAACGGTTTGTAACCCGGCGGTTCCGGCATCAGCCAGATACCCATC
>JAYZWP010000386.1:0-5493 GCA_036142245.1 Pseudomonadota bacterium
TCCGAGGTGACCGTACTCCCGGTCATCGTCATCGACCGAATCGAGGCTGCCGTGCCGCTGGCAAAGGCACTGGTCGCCGGTGGCGTGACGACCCTGGAGGTCACGCTGCGTACGCCGGTCGGCCTGGACGCCATCGCAACCATCGCGGCGTCGGTGCCCGACGCCGTGGTGGGCGCCGGCACCGTGACGACAGCCGCGGAACTGGAGCAGGTAACGCGGGCCGGTGCGCGGTTCGCGGTCAGTCCGGGGTTGACTCCCGCGCTGCGCGAAGCAGCCACCGGTCCGGTCGCGCCACTGCTGCCAGGCGTGATGACCCCGGCGGAGGTGATGCAGGCCCGCGATGCGGGATTCAAGACCTTGAAGCTGTTCCCCGCGGCCCAGGCTGGCGGCATCGGGATGCTCAAGGCTTTGGCCGGACCTTTCGCCGACATCCGCTTTTGTCCCACTGGTGGGGTCAGCGTCGACAACGCCGCCGATTTTCTGGCCCTGCCGAACGTGGTCTGTGTCGGCGGCTCGTGGTTGGCGCCGAAAACATTGATAGACAACGGGGACTGGGCGGCAATCACCGCGTTGGCGGAAGCAACTCAACGCCTGGGCGACCAGTAGGCTCGGTTAGCCGCGTTCGGGTCTGCTGTGTTACGGCCCTTGACGGGCTAACCCGGGCTTTGCTGGCTCAGTGGCTCGCGACAACTGCGGTCAGGTCCGAATCAGGATACGGTCAGCGCGACACACCTGCGCCGCGGCGCAGCCGCTCGCCCACGATGCCGACCCCCGACACGCGGCAAGGCTCGGTCCCCAGTCTCCGTAGGCTGGGTTAGTGGCAGCGCCGCGTAACCCAGGCGTCGCGCTGCGGCCGGTCCGCCGGGTCACGCGCAGACGGGCCGATTCAACCCGCAGCGGCTAGGCTTCCGCCTCCCGAGTGAGCGGCTCCGAATCCGGCGTCGGCAGTTCCACCTGCGCGCTCCGCCCACTGGCCATCTGCGGCAATTCCCCGAGGCTCACGGCACCTTGCGCCGCCGCGCCAGCCAGGCTGCGCATACCAGCGAACAGCTCCCGGCCCATGCCCCAGTGGTGGGGCGTCAATTCAACGTTCGCCGGCTGACGGTCGCGCCAGTGCGCTTCATCAACCAGCACGGAAAGCACCCCGCTGCGGCAATCCAGGCGCAGCAGGTCACCGTCGCGGATTCGAGCGATGGGGCCACCACCGGCCGCTTCCGGCGTGACGTGAATGGCGGCAGGCACCCGGCCCGATGCGCCGGACATGCGTCCGTCGGTGACCAGGGCAACCTGAAACCCGCGGTCGAGCAAGATCCCGAGCGGCGGCGTCAGCTTGTGCAACTCCGGCATGCCGATCGCCCGGGGACCCTGATACGTCACCACGACCACGCAGTCCCGGTTCAACTCGTCGCGCCGGAAGGCATCGACGACATCGTCCTGGTCGTGGAAAACCCGGGCCGGCGCCTCGATGACCAGGTGCTGCTCCTCGACGGCGGACACCTTGACCACCGCCTGTCCGAGATTGCCGCGCAGGATCACCAACCCGCCGTCCGGGGCGAAAGGGCTGGTAACCGGACGCAGGATCGCCGCGTCGCCGCTCTGGCGAGGCGGCGTCTTCCAACTCAGCTTCCCCGCGCCATCCAGTTCCGGTATCCGCGCGTACGCATCAAGCCCCTGCCCGGCCACCGTGGTGACATCGCCGTGCAGCAATCCGGCTTCGAGCAGTTCACGGATCAGCCAGGCCAGGCCCCCGGCGGCGTGAAACTGATTCACATCGGCGCCGCCATTGGGATATACCCTTGCCAACAGTGGAACAACCCGCGACAGATCGGAAAAGTCCTCCCAATCGATGACGATGCCGGCGATCCGGGCGATGGCCGGCAGGTGCAAGGTGTGGTTGGTGGACCCGCCGGTGGCGACCAGACCGACCATGGCGTTGACCAGGGCCCGTTCATCGACGACGCGACCGATCGGGGTATAGCTGCCGTCCTGATTCAAAGCCGTGATCCGGGCCACCCGCCGGGCCGCCCCGACCGTCATGGCATCCCGCAGCGGCGTACCGGGATTAATGAAGGCACTGCCCGGCAGGTGTAACCCCATGATCTCCATCAGCATCTGGTTGCTGTTGGCGGTACCGTAGAAGGTGCAGGTTCCGGGGCTGTGGTAGGCGGCGGATTCCATCTCCAGCAGGGCCTCTCGACCGACCTTGCCCTCGGCATAAAGCGCCCGGATACGCGCTTTCTCCTTGTTGGAAATGCCGGTCGGCATGGGGCCGGCCGGTACGAAAATGGTCGGCAGGTGACCAAAACTGAGCGCACCCATGAGCATGCCCGGCACGATCTTGTCGCATACACCAAGGCACAGCGCGCCGTCGAACATGTTGTGTGACAGGGCAATGGCGGTGGCCTGGGCAATCACATCCCGACTGAACAGCGACAGCTGCATGCCCGGCTGGCCCTGGGTCACACCGTCGCACATGGCCGGGACGCCGCCGGCAAACTGTGCCGTGGCACCCGTGTCGGCGAGAGCCTCCTTGATCAGGGTCGGATACGCCCCCAGGGGCTGGTGGGCGGACAGCATGTCGTTGTAGGCCGACACGATCGCGATGTTGGGCGAGAGTTCACCTCGCAGCCGAGCCTTTTCCTCACTTCCGCAGGCCGCGAAGCCATGCGCCAGATTGCCGCACGAGAGGCGGTGGCGCAGCGGCCGAGCATCGGCCGCTGCGTCGAGCCGTCGCAGGTAATCGGCCCGCGATGCCGCGCTGCGCCGTTTTATCCGCTCGGTCACTTCGGCAACGGTGGCATGCAAATCGGTCATGATAAAAACTCCTTCCGGCTAGCGTGCCGGGTGGCCGCGCGCCCCGGCCGACCATCCGGAAACTGGCGCGAATCCTGCAAGAATCCTTCGCGACGCAACCGGCGCGGAGACCTCGCAACCCTCCGTACCTTCACGGCTGTAGGTTCCACGATGACCGAATCCTCGAGTATCAACAACCCCGCCAAGGACAACCCCGCCAAGGACCCCGTAGAACCCTTCGACATGGTGGTGTTCGGCGGCACCGGCGACCTCGCCCTGCGAAAACTGCTGCCGTCGCTCTACCACTGCGATGCCGAGCGGCGCCTGCCGGAACACGGTCGCATCATCTGCGTGGCCCGCAGTGACCTGACCACGGATGCGTACCGCGAACAGGTACACGAAGCGTGTCAGCGGTTCGCGCCGGCCGCCATCAGCGAAAAGGAGTGGCCGGCCTTCGGTCAACGCATCGAGTACCTGCGCCTGGATGCGACTGCCGCCGATGATTACCGGGCGCTGGCGCAGAAACTGGTGGAGTATCCCGGCGCCAAGGCACGGGTGTTCTATCTCGCCACCAGCCCGGGGCTGTTCGGCACCATCAGCCACCATCTGAGCCAGGCCGGTCTGGTGGAAGCGGGTGCCCGGGTGGTCCTGGAAAAACCCATTGGTCATGATCTCGCCTCCTCGCGGGAAATCAATGCCCATGTGGGTGC
The DNA here is from genome assembly GCA_036142245.1 of Pseudomonadota bacterium. Taxonomy (GTDB): domain Bacteria; phylum Pseudomonadota; class Gammaproteobacteria; order Immundisolibacterales; family Immundisolibacteraceae; genus JAYZWP01. The sequence continues at coordinate 3,504 of JAYZWP010000386.1, forward strand.
GGTGTTCGCGGAACAGCAGATCTATCGCATCGACCACTACCTGGGCAAAGAGACCGTACAGAACCTGCTGGTGCTGCGCTTCGGCAATGCAATATTCGAACCACTGTGGCGCGCGGGCTTGGTGGAACACGTGCAGATCACGGTGGCGGAACAGGTCGGCGTCGAAGGGCGGGGCGACTACTACGACCACGCCGGGGCGCTGCGGGACATGGTGCAGAACCACCTGCTGCAACTGCTGTGCATCGTCGCCATGGAACCGCCGACCAGCCTCGATCCGGACAGCGTTCGCGACGAGAAACTGAAGGTACTGCGGGCGCTGCGGCCCATCGCCGGCCAGGAGGTGACGGCCAACACCGTGCGTGGCCAGTACAAGGCCGGTGCCAGCGCGGGCGGGCCGGTGCCCGGTTATCTGGAGGAGCCGGACATCCCGGCAGACAGCACGACGGAGACCTTCGTTGCGGCGCGCCTGTTCGTGGACAACTGGCGCTGGGCAGGCGTCCCCTTCTACCTGCGCACCGGCAAACGGCTGCATACGCGCAAGTCCGAGATCGTGCTGAACCTGAAGGCGGTACCCCACTCGATCTTCCCCAACGACGCCCGGGCACTGGAGGACAACCGCCTGGTGATTCGCCTGCAACCCGAGGAAGGCGTCAAGCTCTACATGATGGCCAAGGTCCCCGGTCCAGGGATGAAGCTGAAACCGGTGCACCTGAATCTCGACTTCGGCGAAACCTTCAAGGGCCGCCTGCCGGACGCCTATGAACGGCTGCTGATCGACGTCATCCGCGGCCGGCCGACACTGTTCATGCGGCGCGACGAGGTGGACGCCGCCTGGCGCTGGGTGGAGCCGCTGCTGGAAGCCTGGCAGGAGGCGGGCGACGCCCCCCGCGGGTACATTGCCGGCACCTGGGGTCCCACCCAGGCCATCGCGCTGATTGAACGTGATGGCTACACCTGGCACGACGATCTGTGACGTGTGCCGTGGCGATACGCGAATATCGGTATACAGACCCGTCCCACTGGTGCGCGGCGGCGGCTGCGCGCATCGCCTGGTTACTCGATGCCGCGGTGGCCGAGCGGAACCGGGCCAGTCTGATGCTCTCTGGCGGCAACACGCCTGCTCCGGTGTTGCGCGCCCTGAAGAACGCACCGGTGGACTGGCCGAAAATCACCGTCTCCCTGGTGGACGAGCGCCTTGTACCCCCCGACCACGCCGACAGTAACCAGCGGCTGGTGACCGACACCCTGGATCCGGAAGGACTCGGGGCGCGTTTCCTGCCGCTGTACTCCCCAGCCGCGTCACCCCAGGCCGCGGCCGAAGCCGCTACTCGACGCCTGGCGACGTTGCCTCTGCCGCTCGATATCGTGCTGCTGGGAATGGGCGATGACGGTCACACCGCCTCCCTGTTCGCCGGCGCGCCGGAATTCGAGACGGCCCTGTCCAGCGACGCTCCGATCTGCGTCTGCGTGATCCCGCCGGCCGCGTCGCACACGCGGTTGTCGTTATCGCTGCCGGCACTGCTGGCGGCACGCCATCCGCTGCTGCTGATCAGCGGCGCGCGGAAGTGGTCGGTGTACCAGGAGTCCCGCCGGCGGGACGATCCGGACAAACTACCGGTCAGCGCCCTGCTGCACCGGGCGACACACGATATCGAGCTTTACTGGCACGCCTGATGCGCACTCGCCAGGCGCTCGCCGTAACTGACGCACGCCATGCCGCGCCGGGCAAAGTCGTGGGGTAACCCCCGCAGGGCAATTCCTAGCCACTCTTCATCGAAGTAGGACCAGAGCGACTCCTCGGGCTGTGCCGAGTGGCTGAACGGTAACTCACGTACCTCATAGGGACAGCGCAGGTGATTGATGATGGCGTAGACGGTCTCGGGCGGCACGACATCGTCCCGTAAACCGACCCCCATCAGTGCCGGCACGGCGATATCGGCGGCAAGATTGACCGGATCGAAATAGGCCAGGGTGCGCATCACCTGGCCGT
>JAYZWP010000387.1:0-7190 GCA_036142245.1 Pseudomonadota bacterium
AAGCGAAATACATCGATCAACAGCGCTGGGATGACTGGCTGGCGCTCTATCTGGAGGAGGCCGAATACTGGATACCGGCCTGGGACCGGGAGCACGAACTGGTTACCGACCCCGAGAAAGATATTTCGTTGATCTACTACTCAAACCGTTCCGGTCTGGAAGATCGCGTGTTTCGCATCCGCACCAACCTGTCCTCCGCCACTAATCCGCTGGCGCGCACCAGCCATCTGGTCGCGAACGTGCAGGCGCAGCAGCTGGACAGCGGTGACTATTTCGTCGAGTCGCGCTGGCAGACCACCAGTTTCCGGCACAAGCAGACCTATCAGTTTGCCGGGTATTACGAGCACACTCTGCGGCCCGCGGAGGGCGGTGATCTGCGCATCGCCAAGAAGAAGATCGTTGTCATCAATGACCTGATCCCCAATGTGCTGGATGTCTACAGCGTTTGAATAGCGGCGCGGTGGGCCCGCCCGCGGGACCAGGTTTCGGAGGAGACAGTCATGGAGCGAATTCGCTGGGGCAATCCGCCGGTTGGCCTGTTCAATTTTCCGGTGGAGCAGTGGGCCGCCACCGGCCGGTTCGGGGAGTACGACGTCGAGCTGACCACCCACACCCACCTCACCGGACAGGAATATGGCGCGCAAATCCGTGCCGGTGCCTACGACATGGGGCAAATCGGCACCCCGGTCTTCCTGCCGGCGGCTTTGGGTTCGGACGAATACGCTGTGATCAGTATCGGGCTGTGCAACTACGCGCCCTTTTATCTGGTGGCCGCGCCAGGTGTCGGCAGTCTCGCGGATTGCCGCGGGGAGCCGGTCATCATCAACAAGCGCTGGACCTGTCCGGGCAGTCTGTTGGAGTGGCACACCCGACAGGAGAACATGACCCTGGATGACATCCAGGTGGTTGAACTGATGGCGCAGACATCGTTCGACAATTACGGCATGGCTTTCGTCGACGGCATCGAGCGGCAGGCTTTTCGGGCGGGTATTCTCTATGAGCCTTACGTCTCCCTGGCCGAGAGGAAATACGGCTGGTCGGTGCTGGCCGCGTATCCGGAGCTGCTGCGTCCGGCCAATTACGCCATCCTGCTCTACGCACGGCGCAGCCTGATCGACCGGAAGCCGGATCTGGTACAGCGGGTAATGGGGGCCTATTTCGACGCCGCCACGGATGCACTGGCTCACGTCGATACGGCCCTGAAACCTTTCGCTGATGCGTTTCCGAAGGTTCAGCCGATGGATATCGAAAAGTCAGTCGCGCGGGAAGCGGGGTTTTGGAATCGTGGTGAACTGGTCGATCGGGATCTGCTCAATCGGGTACAGCGGGAGTTGATCCACCAGCATCTGGTACCGGACGATTACCGGGTTGCGGATTACGTCCAGCCGCTGCACGAGCCTGAATCGGCAGAGCCTGCCGCCGTCGGCGGCGATCGGTAGCTGGTTGTCACCCACTTCGGGAGTAGACCATGAAGGCAGTCGTGATCGACGAGTATGGTGGCAGCGATCGGTTGCGGGTGGCGGACATGGCCAAGCCCGCGCCGGGGCGCGGCAAGGTGCTGGTGAACATCGAGGTGGCCAGCATCAACCCGATCGACTGGAAAGTCGCCCAGGGGTTTTTCACGCTCATCCCTGGACAAAGTTTCCCGCTGGTATTGGGCAGTGATTTTTCCGGTGTCGTGGAGTCCGTCGGTCCCGGGGTGAGTGGCTTTGCCGTCGGGGATGCGGTGTTCGGGATGGGTAGCAGCGGTGTGGGTCATACGTTTGCCGAATACGCCTCTGTAGCGGCCAAGAGCCTGTCCCGCAAACCGGATATCGTCCCCTTCGATCAGGCCGCCGCGGCATCTCTGGTCGGCGTGACGACGCTTGCGGCATTGAAGGGCGCCGCCGCACCCGGCCCGGGAAAACGGATCTTCATCAACGGCGGTGCCGGGGGGGTGGGCAGTTTCGCGGTGCAGTACGCCAAGTCGCAGGGCGCCGAGGTGATCGCCACCTGCGGGGAGGCGAATCGCCAGTTCGTTACTGATCTGGGCGCCGACCGGGTGATCGACTACCGGCAGTGTGACCCGGTAACCCGGCTGGAAGCGATAGACGTGATATTCGACACGGTGGGCACCCTGGATCCCCGACACTACTGGCCGGTGATGCGTCGCGGCGGGCGCATCGTCAGTACGGGTAATGGTCCCCGGGGCATGGAAGAGCTTGCCGGCAAGTATGGCCGGCGCTGGTGGCTGCTGATGGGTGCCGCGGACGGGATGAAGTACAACCTCAAGGGCAGGCGCGCACAAGGGGTGGGTTACAGCATGGCCTTTGCCATGCCGACGGCCGACCGGTTGCGGCGGATCGGTGAGTTGCTTGCCAGCGGCGCGATCAAGATGCCGATCCAAAAAAGCTATCGAATGGATGAGGCGGCGCAGGCCTTTGCCGCGAGCGAGGGCGGCCACGTCCGCGGCAAGCTGGTGCTGCTCAACCAATGGAGTGGTGCCGTATCGGAGGCGGAACAATGAAGCTCGGTTTTATCGGTCTGGGCACCATGGGTATGCCCATTCTCGAACACCTGCTGACGGCTGGACACGAGGTGGCGGTTTACGACGTTTCGGTCGCAGCCATGCAGCGGGCTGCGCAAGCCGGTGCCACCTTGGCGGAAGAAGTCGGTGATGCTGCGCGCGGCGCCGAAGTGGTGTTCGCCTCGGTGACCAACCAGACGGTCCTCGAGGAGATACTTTGCGGGCCCGGCGGTATTCTGCAGGTGATGGCGCCAGGCAGTGTCATCGTCGACCTCGGCACGACGGCAGCGCCCAAGTGCCGGGAATTCGCGGCCGCAGCGGGAGACAAGCAGATCGGTTTTCTCGACGCCCCTTTGAGCGGTTCCGGTCCCTGGGCGAAGTCCGGAGAACTGGCGGTGATGGTAGGCGGTGACAAGGCAGCGTTTGATCGCTGCAGGCCGTTGCTGGAACTGTTCGGCGCGGTGGACAAGATCTTCTATCTCGGAGAGTCGGGCTCCGGGCAGACGGCGAAACTCTGTCACCAGCTCGCTTTTATGGGGACTTTGGTGGGGCTGGCCGAAGCCATGGCTCTGGGTGAGCGCGCGGGGATAACCAAGTCGCGGGTGTTGGAGGTGATTGGCGCTTGCGTGTCGCCGCGCCACGTCATCGACTTTTTGCAGCCCGTGGTCGACAGCGAAGCGTATCGTAATACCGACGGTGGTCTGGCGATCTTCCACAAGGACCTGAAGGCGGTCCTCGCCATGGCGGACGATCTGAATTTCTCTGCACCTCTGGCGAAAATCCTGTTCGGTTACTACGAGCAGGCGCTGCAGGCCGGCAGGGGTGACCTGAACGCGTTCGGCGCCATCCAGCTCGCCGAGGAGGAGTTCTTCACCAACACGCAGTAGAGCGGCACCAACCGTTGGCGCAGCAGCTGGAGTTGCACGTCCGCGCGGGTGTCCGGGCCGAGACCGTCCAAAACCCAGAAGGACCCTGATGCGGGGCAGGAGGAGAAGATGGTGAATGAAACGGCACTCAACGAGCGGGTCATCATCGTGACCGGCGGCGGCAGTGGGCTAGGCCGTGCCATGTCGATCGCCCTGGCCGAGGCAGGCGCCCGCGTGGTGCTGGCGGAGATCAACCGGCAGCATGCCGAGGAAGCCCTGGATGAAGCACGGCAAAAAGGGGTCGCGGACCGGGTCAGGCACATCTCGACTGATGTGACAGACGCTGCCTCAGCCGATGCGGTCGTTGATGAAACCGTCAAGGCTTTCGGCGGACTGTTCGGGCTGGTCAACTGCGCCGGTATCGGATATCACGAGGACGGCGTGCCCGTAATGCCGCCACCCCCGTTCTACGAACTCAAACCGGCCGGCTGGCGCCAGGTGGTCGATGTGAACCTGAACGGCCCGTTTTTTATGGCGCGGGCGGCGACGCCGCACATGCTCAAGGCGGGTCAGGGTCGCATCGTCAATGTGACCACCAGTTATGGCACCATGCAGCGGCCAAGGATGTCGCCCTACGGACAGACCAAAGCCGCGCCGGAAACCGCCACCATGATCTGGGCGCGGGAACTGGACGGCAGCGGGGTGACGGTCAATGTGCTGATTCCCGGAGGTGCAGCCGATACCCGGTTGATTCCCGACGCCCCCGGCACCGGAATGCGCGGTCCCGGTAATAAGCTGGCGTCACCCGAGGTGATGAAAGCGCCCATCGTCTGGCTGATGTCCGATGCCTCCGCAGAGGTCACCTGCCGGCGTTTTATCGGCAAGTGGTGGAATCCCGACAGCCCGCCCGACGAGGCGGCAAGCAAGGTGGGACGGCCCGCGGGGTGGCCGGTGCCGGAAGGACAGGGCGGAGATGAAGACCTCGCCGACTGACGGCGGTTCTTGAATGCTTGACCTTGCCGTTTCAGCCGCTGTTCAGCAGCTGGGTAGGGGTAGCAGTGCCGCGGTAAGCTGAAAATTCCCAAGGACGGGGCGTTTCAGCGTTTGCCGATGCCGCCCGCACCGGGCCGAAGAACTCGCTTACGGACGGCAAAAGTGCGCAGTCAATAGCTTAATTCGGCACACGATTTCGTGCGGTTGTTGGCGCTTCGTTCAGCCAATTTTCGCTCTGGCGCCGCGGTCAGGGATTCAGGTACTCGTCCTGAGTCTTGATGATCCGGTAGACGGTGTGCGCCACCGGGATCTCCAACCCCAGTTCCGCCGCTTTGTCGATGAAGGGTTTCAGAATCTGGTCGACTTCCGTCTTGCGTTCGCGCACGACATCCTCGTGCATCGAGGTGCGGCCTTTCAGCCCCTGGGCGTGCAGCCGCTGGCCCATCTGCATGACAAACTCGGTGGCCTGATCGAAGCTCAACTCGTGCAACTCTTTGTTACGGGACATGGGGGCGAAGAAATTCTCCGGTGTGTAACCCAGCGCCGTGTACACCTTCAGCAGATCCTTGGCTAGCGCCACGTAGTGCTCGGCCCCTTCGCGCACCATCATCCCTTGTTGCATCAGCAAGCGCAGCCCAAGGGCGGATACCGAGTACCCCGATGCGGTGCCTATCTGGACCAGCTTCTCCCAGAGCACCTGCATGATGTCTTCCACCGAGCGGGCGCCCAGACCGGCGCGGTTGAAAGCGTCGGTAATCGCCTCGATACGCGGGGTGATGCCCCCGGCGAGTTCGCCGAAATAGGCCGTGGTGTCCGCTGTGATGGGATTGCCCACGTCACCTGGACCGAACAGGGTGCCGCCTTCGATGGTGGAAGCGCCGATCACCTTGTCCGCACCTGCCCACGTCTGCAGCCGGGTTTCCTTGCCAATACCGTTCTGCAGCGAGCAGACGGCAGCGCACCGCACTTTGAGCCGATCCGCCGCCGCCAGCGCCGTTTCGGTGTCCTTACCCTTAACCAGCAGGATCAGGTAGTCGAAGTCGCCTTCGGCAGCGTCGGGGGACGTAACCGGAATCAGGTTTTTGCTGACGTGATGTTCGCCACGGCACCCGGAGATCTTCAGACCGTTGGCCTTGATGGCATCCATGTGGGCTGGTCGCCCGATCAGGGTCACCTCTTCTCCCGCCTGAGCCAGGTAGCCGCCTATGACGCTGCCTAGTCCTCCGGCGCCCAGAATGCAATAACGCACTTGAGTCCCCCTCCTGCTTTACGATTGTTGGCTGTACACGAGACGCCGAGTCGTCGGGTACGTACGGCTTACCGGCCCGGCTCCTCCGGACTTAGGTCGTTTCGATTAAATCGCGGCCCGCGCGGATAAACCTCACGGCTGGACGACGTAGGCAGCCAATGCGTCGAGTTCGGCGTCGGAGATTTCTGTTGGCCGGAAAGGCGCCATCTCGAGCAGACCGTTGCGCACGATGGTTTTCACGTATTCCTCACTAAGATCCTCGCGACCCTTGAGGATGGCTTTCTCCTCTCCGTGGATCGCCGCCAGCATGTCGGTGCCCGGGTGTCCGGGCCCGGCGGCATGGCAATGAATACAGTAATGCTCGTACACCTGCTGACCGGTGTTCGGCGCCAGAGCGGTCATCGTGGATGGCTGCTGTGCGCCGGGATCGGATGCCGTTTCCGCTGCCGGGGACCGTTCGTCGGTTGCCGTGTCGTCGTCGCCGGAGCAGGCGGCAAGAAGCGACGCCAGCAACGCAGCCGCGAAAAGGCGGGCGAGTGAACGAATGGAACGCATGGTGATGTCTCCGTTAGGTTGCTGTGCGCTCAATCCCGCAGACCCGACCAGTTGCTTGGCCAGATGCCAGATTTCCCCGGCGAGAGAATGCCGTTCGGGTCCAGAGCGTCCTTGAGGATTTGGTTGACCTTCCAGAGTCCATTGTCTTGCCCATTGTAGATGCCGGCCACCGTCTGCATATACTCCAGATTGGCTTTCAGCTCACCCCAACCCTGCTCTGCGGAGCGCAGGATAATGTCCCGGGAACAGGCATCGGCCCGCTTGCGCGCATCCTCGTCGGCGGCGTCGAACATCACCATGGTCAGGCCGATCAGGCCACGAAAAGTGGCCACCATTTCGGTGATCAGATCGAAGCCGTACTGATTGCAGATTTCCCGCATCAGCTCGAACATTTTTGTAGCGGTGGCGCCGTTGAACGGTCCGATCGGGGAGAAGTTCAGGTGGCCGCCACCATCCCAGTTCACCAGATTGAACTCGGTCATGTTGGGGATGCCGCGCATCAGGTTCGCCCGATAAGTGAATCCGGGGTCGTCGCGGGCACCCTCGAGGACAACCCGTGCCCCGGGAATGCTCGTCATGGCACCCTGAATCATCTGGAAGGTCATCTCGACGTTCTCCGGCAGGCCGTACAGGCAGCCGTAAACGTTCCACATGCCGAGATCCAGTTCCTTGGCGATTTCCTGCCAGCGGGACTGGCTTATCAACTCCTTGCTGTCGGTGTAATGGGACCGGGGGTTGAGCACCGCGGCGCTATAGCTGATGTGTTCGGCGATGGCGCCGTTCTGCCAGGCCATGGAAATCTTCAGCGGCCGCAGGATCTCCATCAGCGGGTGGAGATCCTCCTCTTTCTCGAAGGTGAACAAAAACGGCTTGCTCATGGGCGGCGCCGGCATGAGCCAGAAACCCATCTTGGTCACGATGCCGAAATTTCCCTGCGTGAACATGCCATCCAGGTAGGGTCCATAGCCATACTTGAACAGCTGCCAGGCATTGCTATCGGACATGGCGCCCATGCCGGTGC
>JAYZWP010000388.1:0-5770 GCA_036142245.1 Pseudomonadota bacterium
GCGCCTCGCCCTCACGCCGCTCGACGTGGTCCCAGATGCCGATTGCCCGTTCCGTCACCGCGTTCCCTCCGTCTCGTTATAAAAAATCCTCACGCCTTGCGCCGGAAGTCTAACGCCGGAGATCGGCAGCGGCCTCGCCCGGCGGGGGCGGGAATGGGTCGCGGCGCGTACAATCCGAGTGGGGAGAAATCAGGAGGGCTTGGCCATGACCCGCATCGTGCACTACACCCGCTGTCCGGTGGCTACGGCCACCGGCGTGGCCCTGGAGCAGGGCTTCTTCGATGCCGAATTTCCATCCGGTGGCCCGGTGGAGTTTCGCAACATCAAGGAACTGGGCAAGGACCGGATGATCAAGTCCCACTTCGATCATCACCTCGACAACTCGGTGCGGGAAGGCGGGGCGATCCCGCCGATCTGGGCGCGCAGCCGCAGCGCCGATACCGCGCTGCTGGGGCTGACATTCGTGCGCGATTCTCTGGCCTTTCTGGTGCGCGCGGATTCGGACATGCACTCCTTTACCGACATCGCGGGTAAGCGCTGCTCACTGCCGCTTCATCCGAAACTGTTGACCGATTTCATGCGCGCCAACACCGAGCGGGGCTGGCTCTGTGCCCTGGCCGAACATGGCATGGCGCCGGATGATGTGGTCTTTACCGACGTCGTCATCGACAACGACTTCAAGGACAGCGCCAATCCCACCGTGGGCAAGGAGAGCCGTCAGCCCTTCGAAGCGAAGATGTTCGACCACGAGCTGGAGGCGCTCTGCAACGGCGAGGTGGATGCCATCTTCACCAAGAATGCCCAACCGGCCCGGTTGTTGCGGCTTTACGGCGACCGGTTGCGCTGCGTTTACGATCTTCTCGACGCCGAGGTCGATGACCACATGATCAACGGCAACCCGCGCATCATCACCATCAGTCGCAACGTGGTTGAGGAGGATCCGGATCTGGTGACCCGCTATCTCCAGGTGCTGCTGCGGGGAGCGCGGTACGCCTCCGGGCACCAGGACGAAACGGCGCGTATCTGGGCCGGCGAAATCGGCGTCGAGGTGGAAGACATCTACAACACCTATCGCGGTGATTTCCACACTACGGTCTGGCCGTCACTCAGCGACGAGATCCTGCGGCGTCTGCGGGTGCAGATCGACTTCCTGGTCGAGAAGGGATACCTCGACAATGACGTCGACATCGACGCCTGGGCGCAGCCGCGGTTCCTCGCCGAGGCCTACGAGCGGGAGAAGTTGTCGGCAGCCGCCTGATCTCCGCTCGCCGGCGGAACCGGTTCCGGAAGCTGGCCGTAGCGCCAGCACGCAGGAGTTGCTAGCGCAGCGCAACCCACCGTTTCTCAGGGCTGTTCTGGTGGGTTACGTCCTGTCGGACTAACCCACCCTACTAGGTCTCGATCCCTTTGAACCCGGTGAGGGTACATCAGTGGTGGGCGCTGGCCCTGGTTGTCCGCAGCGGCAAGGTCGAGCGGGTGATCCGTCTCGGGAAATCGTAGGAGGACAACATGCACAACGACGCACCTCAAACGAAAACGGCGACGTTGTCGTTTTTGCTGGCCGGGCTATTCCTGTCGGCAGCGCCAACCGCTAGTGCGGCCGATACTTTCACGGATCTGTGTTCCGCCGACTCGCACGGCCCGTTTTGTGAAGGCGTTGGTGCCACCGCTTACAACTCGGTTGGCGTGCCGGCGAGTCAAAACAGCGATGTAGGGTGGGTTAGCGCAGCGTAACCCACCGTCTGTCGGTGTTGCGGCGGGGCACGTCCCGGTAGCCTAGGAAAACAGCCGGTCCGCCACGAAGGGGTTACTCTGTCGCTCGGCGCCGAAGGTCGAGGTCGGCCCGTGTCCCGGCACGAAGGTGACGTCGGCCCCCAGCGGCCAGAGCTGTTCCCGGATGGAGCGGATCAGGGTGTCGTGGTCTCCCCGGGGCAGGTCACTGCGGCCGACGGAGCCCTGAAACAGCACATCACCCACCAGGGCTAGGTTGTCGCCAGGATGGAAGAAGATGACGTGTCCCGGAGTGTGGCCCGGGCAGTGGCGCACGTAGAGCGTTACCCGCCCAAAGCTGACGGACTCGCCACCGGCGAGCCAGCGGTCCGGCTCGAAGGTCTCGACGGTTGGCATGCCGAACATCCGGGCGTGGTCCGGCATCCCCTCGATCCAGAAGCGATCGGCCTCGTGGGGTCCTTCGATAGGCACGCCGTGGCGCTTTGCCAATTCCGCGGTGCCGCCGGCATGGTCGAGATGACCGTGGGTGATGAGGATCTTTTCCAGTTCCCCGCGCAGATCAGCCAGGGCCCGCTCGATCCGGTCGAGGTCGCCGCCAGGATCGACCACAGCAGCCTTGCCGGTGGCGGCACAAACTAATACGGAACAGTTCTGCTCCAGGGGGGTAACCGGAACGATGGCGGTACGCAGTGCGGCTAGGTCAGATGTCATGGCGGATGGTTGGCAACAGATTCGGCGTGACCGGACAAGGGCTGTGCGGATTATCGCCTGGGCAGTTCTGTTCCGGGTGGCAGCGTCGCCAAGGGGTCGTTATTCGGGCCTGCCGCAATCGCCGCGGCGACGAGGTCAGGCGTCAGATGGGCCGCGAACAGCGAAATGAACTCCTGGACATGGCGGCGCAAATAACGGCTCGGACGCAGGCCAATCAGGGTGACGCTGTCCTCGAACAGGTGGTCCGCGGGCAGGGCAACCAGGTCCGGATCCTGGGCAGGATCGTAGGACATCCCGGCGACTATGCCGATGCCCATCCCAAGACGGACATAGGTCTTGATGACGTCGGTATCCACTGCGGTCAACGCGATGCGTGGCGACAGACCCGCCGCGCCGAAGGTTCGGTCGAGCAGCCGGTTGCCGCCAACGGCGAATACGTAGGTCACCAGGGGATACTCGGCAATCTCCTTAAGTGTCGGCCGGCTTGCCGTGGTCAGTGGATGGTCCCGGGGTACCAGAATCACCCGGTTCCAGTAATAGCAGGGTAGCAGCGTCAGGTCGGTAAACAGTTCGAGAGCCTCGGTCGCGATGACCAGATCGACCTCATGCTGTCTGGCCAGGGCCGCGAGTTGATCCGGTGTGCCTTGATGAATGTTCAGTTCGACACCGGGATTCGTTGCCAGGAAACGCTCCACCACGGATGGCAGCGCGTAGCGGGCCTGGGTATGGGTGGTGGCGATGCGCAGCGGCCGGCTGCGGCGCCCGGCAGCATCGGCGGCAAGATCCCGTATGTCCGATACCCGAGAGAAGATGTCGCGGGCGAGCGCCAGCACTTGCTCCCCTTCCGGGGTGACACCAGTGAACTGCCGGCCGTTGCGCCGGAACAGCTCCACCCCCAATTCGTCTTCCAATGCACGAAGCTGTTTGCTGACGCCGGGTTGGGAGGTGAAAAGACGATTCGCCGCGGCGGAGACGCTGAAATTCTCCCGGGCGACGGCGATGACATATTCGAGCTGCCGGAGCTTCATCTCTATTGCAATCCGTATATAACGTTAGGCGATTTTATTCTTTCACAGAATAAGATCGGCACCCTAACCTAATGCGCTTAGCGCCCGTTTCTAAGCGGCTATGACCCGGAACAGTGAAGAATTTCCGTACGAGTTTTCTGCCATCCGCGGGGGTAGCGATGTCTATCGATGCTGATTCAAACGGTGTCGCTGACCAATCGAGGACTGCCATGCCGGACTATCGACTGACTCACCTGCAACAACTGGAAGCGGAAAGCATCCACATCATGCGGGAGGTGGTCGCGGAGTTTGAAGATCCGGTGATGCTCTATTCCATCGGCAAGGATTCCTCGGTGATGGTGCGCCTCGCCCAGAAAGCTTTCGCCCCCGGGCAACTGCCGTTCCCCCTGCTGCATGTCAACACGACCTGGAAGTTCCAGGAGATGATCGCGTTCCGCGACCGATTTTGCGCCGACAACGGATTCCGGCTGCTGGAACATATCAACGAGGAGGGCGTTGCCGAGGGTATCAACCCATTCGATCACGGCAGCCGAAAATATACCGACATCATGAAAACCCGGGCTTTGCTGCAGGCCCTGAAACAGCATGGGTTCGACGCCGCCTTCGGCGGCGCACGCCGCGACGAGGAGAAGTCGCGTGCCAAGGAGCGGGTCTACTCGTTCCGCGACAAGTTCGGACAGTGGGACCCGAAGAACCAGCGCCCGGAATTGTGGAACCTGTACAACGGGCGTCACGACAAGGGCGAGTCGATCCGTGTCTTCCCACTCTCGAATTGGACCGAACTGGACATCTGGCTCTACATCTACCTGGAAAAGATTCCCATCGTGCCGCTTTATTTCGCCGCGCTGCGGCCGGTGGTGCAGCGCGGCGGGGATTTGATCATGGTCGATGACGATCGGATGCCGTTGGCCCCCGGCGAAACGCCGCAACTGCGGCGGATTCGGTTTCGCACGCTCGGCTGCTACCCACTCACTGGTGCCGTGTTGTCCGATGCCACTTCGTTGGAGCAGATTATTCACGAGACCATGGTGGCCCGAACCAGCGAGCGATCGTCGCGGGTCATCGACCACGACGCCGAAGGTTCCATGGAAGAGAAAAAGCGCGAAGGGTATTTCTGATGGCGACCGCCGCGCAGGAAGTCAGGGCGTACCTCGACGGCCACAACCGCAAGGATCTGCTGCGGTTTCTCACCTGCGGTTCGGTCGATGATGGCAAATCCACCCTCATCGGACGGCTGCTGCATGACAGCAAGCTAGTCTATGAAGACACCCTGGAAAGCCTCAGGAAGGATTCCGCCCGGCGCGGCTCGGCTGGCGGCGAGGTGGATTATTCCCTGCTGGTGGATGGCCTCAAGGCGGAACGCGAGCAGGGCATCACCATCGATGTCGCCTACCGCTATTTCTCGACGCCCGGCCGCAAATTCATCATCGCTGACACCCCTGGCCACGAGCAGTACACGCGTAACATGGCGACCGGCGCTTCCACCTGCGATCTCGCCGTTATTCTGATCGACGCCCGCCAGGGTGTCCTCACCCAGACCCGCCGGCACAGCTTTATCGTGTCGTTGCTGGGTATCCGGCACGTTGTGGTGGCGGTCAACAAAATGGACTTGGTCGATTATGACGAAGCCGTTTTCAACGCCATTCGCGATGACTACAGCGCCTTTGTCTCACGAATCGGATTCACCGATCTGCATTTCGTGCCGCTGTCGGCTCTGAAAGGTGACAACGTCGTGGAGCGCAGCGCCGCGATGCCCTGGTATCTCGGCAAGCCGCTGTTGAACCATCTGGAAACCGTTCACATCGGCAGTGACCGCAATCTGGTGGATTTCCGTTTGCCGGTGCAGTACGTCAATCGGCCGCACCACGACTTCCGGGGCTTTTGCGGTACCGTCAGTTCCGGGGTGGTACGCTGTGGCGACGAGATCATGGTGTTGCCGTCGCGGCAACACAGCCGGGTGGCACGACTGCTGGTCGCGGATCAGCCGGCCGAACAGGCATTCGCGCCCATGGCGGTCACCGTCACCTTGGAGGATGAGGTCGATGTCAGCCGGGGGGATCTGCTGGTGCACCCCGACAACATCCCCCACGCAGCGCGCGAGTTCGAAGCGATGCTGGTCTGGATGGCCGAAGCGCCGCTGCGTCCTCAGCGCAACTATCTGTTCAAGCAGGGTACCAGTCTGGTAACCGGCTCCTTCGAGGCGCTGCGTTATCGGGTCGATGTCAACACCCTGCGTCAGACAGACTGCTCGGAACTCGGCCTGAATGAAATCGCTCGGGTCGCGGTCAGCGTTACTCGAC
>JAYZWP010000389.1:0-3097 GCA_036142245.1 Pseudomonadota bacterium
TGATCAGGTCCACTTCGATGCCCACCCGTTTGCCGGCCGCGACGACCTTGCGCAACGCGCCGCGGTTGGACGGAGGCAGCGTCTCGTCGGGGTTGTGCAGGATCGCCAGGTCGTACCGGGCCACCGGCCGGGCCCGGCGTCGACGCGGGGTCCGGCCGAGGTAGGCCGCCAGGGAGCGTTCCACCATCTCCCGCTGCTGAGCGGTCAGGGCCCCGAAATGGAGGGGTCGGATGGCGCCGATGCGCCAGCGCTCCTGGTGCCGGAACTCTACCCGCAGCAGAGGACAGGGGAAGGCATCGAATATCTCCTGGGCGATCGGCGCCAGATCGGCGGCTTCGCACTGACCGAAGGCCACCAGGATTTCGAACGCCAGCAAATCCCCCGCCTCGCGCCGTCGCCGTAGCCGCCGGTCGACCCGCTCGTCCAGGTCCTCGGCGTTCAGGCTGTAGATGGAACGGCTCGCCAGGTCGGTGATGGTCCGCACCGACGGCAGTACGCGGCTGCCCCGCGCCTCGGCCAGCAGCGAGCAGTAATAACCGGTGCTGGCGTAACGGTAGCTGCGACACAGGTTGACGATGCGCGTCGAAGTGGGAATTGCGGGTCCCCGCAAATAGTCGGTGGCCGCCATTGCCTCCAGGCCGGGAAGGTGGAACTGCCAGTCCTTGAGCGAGTCCACGATCGCGATATGCCGAGCCATCGAGTCAGTGCTCCAGCAGCACGAAGCCGCGCTGAGCGGAGCGTCCGTAGCGGGCCATGCGCACGAAGTCGTCTTTCCGTATCGGCAGGTTGACGCTGTCGGTCGCGCTGCGCTGGTAGGTCTCGTCCACGTAGGGGTCATGGACGTGGATCAGGCGCTCGTCGACGCCCGTCACCACGACCCAGTGCGGAGATCTTTCGTGATAGATGCGGTAGGAACTGATCAGCACGACCGGCAACGCCCCGCGGGCCAGAAGCGCCGGCAGGGCGTCAGGAGTCAAGGGCGCATCCAGCAGATGAGCGCCGGCATCGCGCAACTGGGCGAGGAAATCCTCCTGCACGAGTTCCATCACCACTTTCTTTTCCGTGTCCCGCACCGTGCCGGTAAACATCCGCCCCGGTTCGCTGGCGTAGACGCTTACCCTGAACCCCCGCCGCAGGGCGGCGAGGGCCAGACCATAGGGATCGCAGCCGCCGTGCCCGGCGGTCATGAAGATGCTGGTCGCCTCGCGCCAGAGGCGCAGCTCCAGGGTACGCGTCAGTTGCATGTCCGGCCGCAGCGCGTGCATCGCCATCATCAGGGCCGCCGGTCCGCAGGTGAAGTCCAGGGTTTGCCGATAGTAAGGGACGGCGATGGTCACTCCTTCCGGCGCCGCGATCAGGCGCTTTTCGAACCGCAGCGCGGTGCCGGAGTCCTCGTAGTATCCCGGGCGTACCTCGAACTGCCGATAGCCGTGACGGCGCACCAGGGCCAGGGAGGCCGCGTTGGCCTCATGTACCTCCAGGCGCATTTCGACGCAGTCCTGCGCCCGGGCCACCTGCTCGGCGAGGTTCAGCAACTGATGACCGTACCCTTCACCGCGGCGCGCCGGCAGCACGGCATAGGAGTAGAGCCGCGCCAGGGAGGTGCCGGCGTGGAACAGCACCATGACGTAAGCGAATGGTCGGTCGGTCTCATCCACCAGTACCCAGGTGGCGGCGTGCGCCCTGAGCAGCAGGTAGCGCAGATTGCGCCGCGAAAACCGGTCATGGATGAAAGCGTGCTGCTCGATTTCCACCAGGGCGTCAAGGTCGGCTACAGTCGCCGGCCGGGACAAGGTGTCGGTGGCGGTCTCCGCAAGGTTCGATGGGTGGGTCATCGGGCGCTCAGGCCGCTGCCACCTCCGGGAAATAGCGTGCCCGCATGCGGTTGTAGTAGTCCAGCAAGCGCGGTGTCGCCTGAATGTGCGCCTTGATCTCGTTCTGTATCGGCGGGCCGACGAAACACATCAGGAAGCTGAAGGCGTTCGCGTCGACAGTGTGCGGTTCGGCGCCAAACAGGAACGGCCTGTCGCCCAACAGCGCGGCGAGGGCGTCCAGGTCCTGCACACCCATCCGTAACACCTCTGCGCGGCTGTGGCGCCCCATTCCCTGTCCCTTGGCGCTCTTGATGATGCCGCGCCGGAACAGCCCCGGCAGCACGGCGCGCAGGGGTGCCGGAATCTGCGGCGCCAGGACTGCCCTGACCGCGGAGAAACCCGCGTCGTCCAGCCAGCGGCACTGGATGAGTACCCAGTAGAGACTCTCCTGCAGCATGCGCTGTACAGCGTGGGCAACGGCGCCCTGCTCGTCGGAAAGGTCGTCGTCCAGGGTGACGCCATATTTTTCCGTCAGGTATTCGATGATCAGGGTCGAGTCACCCATGGTCACGCCGTCGTCGACGATATAGGGGATCTTGCCCTTCGGGCCTTTGCGCGGATCGTTTTCATGGACAACCCGGTGTTCGATACCGGCCATCTTCAACCAGGCTTCGAGCTTGATGCAGAATGGGCTTATGTTGGGCAGGCCCCAGGCGGGACTGAATTGATACAGGCTCAGCATGCTTCTCTCCCATTCTCTGATACGATGATTTTGCGCGCGTGGTCCGCGTCTGCGGGTCGCGGACCGTGGCGTGCTTATGCCGTAAGCCTTCAAAAAAGCCGCAGACTGAGCAGCCCGCCGAGCAACGGCGCCCGCCATTGATTCGATCTGGCGCACTGCGTCGGTGTTGATGCGCAATAGTGCCAGATTGGTGACGGGGTGAGTACGGCCGCCGCGGCGATCACGCCTGTTTGCGGCACTCCTCCCTGTGTGCTCGTCAGGCAAGGGCAGGGCCGATCCGGGGAAACGATCTACGCGGCGAGTGCGTCGGTGAGCCGCTGCGACCATCCAGCCTCGATTCTGAGGCTTTGTGCCGCAGCCGGATAGCCGTTGGATACCTCGCCGCTGCTCAATCCAGGGACGGTACAAAGGTGTCATTTTCACGGCCTGTAGCACCCCTTAAACATACCGCCATCAAGCTGTTTATACTGCGCGGTTAAAGTGGTTTCTCGCTTGATTGCCAGCTCAGTGTTGCCATCAGGAGGGTCGCTAGGTGGTCGAT
>JAYZWP010000390.1:0-9946 GCA_036142245.1 Pseudomonadota bacterium
CGGGTGAACGTCAGCTTCGCGGCCCTCACCATGAATGCCGATCTCGGCTTCTCGCCGGCGGTCTACGGCCTCGGGGCGGGGCTGTTTTTCATCGGCTACCTCTTCTTCCAGATCCCGAGCAACCTGATTCTGGAGCGCGTCGGTGCGCGCCGGCTGCTGGCCACCATCATGGTGATCTGGGGAGTGCTCTCTTCCGCCACCGCGCTGGTCAGCTCCGCGGCGGAGTTTTACGTCATCCGCCTGCTGCTGGGGGCCGCTGAATCGGGTCTCTACCCCGGCGCCATGCTCTACCTCACCTACTGGTTCGGGGAACGGGAGCGCGCCATGGCGGTGGGCTGGTTTGCGCTGTCGGTGCCGGTTGCGGGTCTGCTCGGCAGCCCGTTGTCCGGCTGGATTCTGGATGTCAGCGCCGACTGGGGGCTGCTGGCCGGCTGGCAGTGGCTGTTCATTCTGGAGGGGATGCCGTCGGTGCTGGTGGCGCTGCTGGTGCTCACCCTGCTGACCGACCGCCCGGAGCAGGCCGCCTGGTTGAGCGCGGCGGAAAAGCGGCACCTCGCTGACATCACGGCGCCCGCGCCGACACCCACCGCGGTTGCGGGACACCACGACGTGCGCGACTGGTATGCCATCCTGATCCTGTCGGTCAGCTATTGTTTCTTTGCCGGCGCCCTGGTGGGCAGTCTTTACTGGATTCCCAAAGCCCTGGAGGCGCTGGCGCCGGGCGTCGCGCCGACGCTCATCGGCTGGCTGGTGGGGTTGCCCTACCTGCTGTTTGCCTTCGGTACCCTGTACTGGGGACACCGTTCGGATCGCACCGGCCGGCGGCGCGGCCATGTCCTGGCGGCCTTTCTACTCGCCTCCGGTGGTCTGCTGCTGCTGGCGTTGGCCGACCGCTTGTCGGTCGGGGTGGTCGCGGTCTGTCTGATTCTGCTCGGGGGCGGCGCGGGTTTCAGCACCTTCTGGGGGCTCGCCACGTCCGCACTGGCGCACCGGGACCGGGCGGTCGGTATTGCCGTGGTGAACGTGCTCGGTTCGCTCGGCAGCTTCGCCACCATCTACCTGGGCGGCGTGGCGGTGCAGGCCACCACCGGGTACCTGGTCACCTTTGCCGGCATGGCCGCTGCCGGGGTTTGCGGGGCGTTGGCAGTGACGAGGTTACGGGCAGCGTGACGCAGAGCGCCGACGGTTATCCGGTGCTGGTGACCGGCGGTTACGGTAACTTTGGCCGCAGAGTGGTGGAGCAACTGGTGGCGGCCGGGCAGTTCCGGGTTCTGGTGGCGGGTCGAGCCCGGGACAAGGCGCAGGCACTGGCCGACCGGGTCTCCCGCGGGCAGCCGGGCGCCGCGACCGGCATTTTTTTCGACGTCGGCGGACCGGCCCTTGGGGAGCGGCTGTCGGCGACCGGGGCCAGACTGGTGATCCATACCGCCGGTCCCTTTCAGGGGCAGGATTACGATCTGGCGCGCGCCTGTATCGCCGCGGGGATTCACTATCTGGATCTGGCGGACGGGCGTGATTTCGTCGCCGGCATCGGCGCCCTGGACACCGCTGCCGCCGAGGCAAAGGTCAGTGTTCTCTGCGGTGTCAGCACTTTGCCGGCGCTCTCCTCGGTGGTGGTTGACCGTTTCTCCCGACGGTTCGCGACTCTGCAACGGGTCCGCTACGGCATCGTGCCGGGTTATCGCGCGGAGCGCGGTGCCGCGACCTTGCGGGGTGTGCTCAGCTACGTGGGAAAGCCGATCCCGGTTTGGCGCGGCGGGCAGTGGCAAACCGGTTACGGCTGGCAGGAGCTCCACCGCGCGGACTACGGCGCCAGGCTCGGCAGGCACTGGCAGGGGCTCTGCGATGTGCCCGATTTGCTGCTCTTCCCGCAGCGCTACCCCGGCATCCAGGAAATCAGCTTTTACGCCGGCATTGAACTTGCGCCCTTGCACCTGGCGCTGTGGAGTATGTCGTGGCTGGTGCGGGGGCGACTGGTGCGCAACTGGCGCCGCTACGCCCGCCTGATCGACTGGGTCGGCCATCGCTTCGATCGTTTCGGCTCGGCGGACGGCGGCATGCTGATGGTCCTGGAGGGGACAGGGGCCGACGGCGCGCCGTTGACGGTGCGCTGGATGCTGTTCGCCCCGGACGGGGTCGGCCCCTACATCCCGACCATTCCGGCGCTGCTGCTGGCCCGGGATTTCGCGGCGGGGTCCGAACCGGACAGCGGGGCCCGGCCGGCGCTGGGGCTGTTCTCCCTGGAACGGTTTCTGGAACAGGCAGCGGCGTTCGCTATTGTCGATGAGGCCCGGGTGAACGGCGAGCTAGTCGAATCGGCGCTGGCGCCGTGAGCAGTTATCTGTTGCTCAAGTTTGTGCACCTGCTGAGCGCAATGGCGATTCTCGGCACCGGTGCGGGCACCGCTTTCGCCATGTTTATGGGGTATCGCAGTCGCGATGTCGCGGCGTTACGCGTGATTTGCCGTAACGTCATTCTGGCGGACTGGTGGTTTACGACGCCGGCGGTGCTGGTTCAACCGGCGACCGGTCTGCTGCTGATGTGGCAACTCGGATACTCCTGGCGGTCGGGCTGGTTCGCTGCCGTTGCCGCACTTTATCTCGTCGCCGGCGCCTGCTGGATTCCCGTGGTGGTGATCCAGTACCGGCTCCATCGGTTCGTCAGTGCCCCGCCAGCGCAGGAGGCCCTGCCGGTCGAGTTTCACCACCTGATGAAGCTATGGGTTGCACTGGGTATTCCTGCCTTTAGCGCCGTTATGCTGTTACTGGTTTTAATGATCTGGAAGCCGTGGCTATAGTGCCGGAGGTGACATTCCAACGAGGAGGCATCATGTCGGGTTCGTTCGATAACACCGTTGTGCTGGTGACCGGATTCACTTCCGGCATCGGCAGGGCGGTCGCTGAGGCCTTTGCAGGCGCCGGCGGCCGGGTCGCCGGCATCGGCCGGTCTGCCGAGAAGGGGGCTGAGGTGGTGGGCGGGATCGAGCGCGCCGGCGGGCAGGCGCTGTTCTTCTCAGCGGATGTCGCCGACGAGGGGGCGGTCGGGTCAGCCGTCGCCGCGGTGGTGGATCGCTGGGGGCCGGTCCGGGTGTTGGTGAATGCCGCCGGGGAGCGGCTCACCGGCTCGACCACGGACATCACCCCGGCGCAGTGGCGGCGGGTGCTGGAGACCAACCTGACCGGCTGCTTTATCACCAGCCGGGCGGTGATTCCCGGCATGGCTGCCGCCGGTGGCGGGGCGATCATTCACGTCTCGGCCAACTCGGGATTCCGCGGCACCGCGGGGCGGGTCGCCTACAGCGCCTCCAAGGGGGCGCTGCACAACCTCACCGAGGCGATGGCGCAGGATCACGGCGGCGACAACATCCGGGTGAACTGCATCGCCCCGGGGCCGACGCAGACGCCCATGCTCGCCGGTATTCCCGACGAGCTGCGCGGCAAACTGGCGGCGCGGGTGCCTTTGGGCCGCATCGGTGAGCCGCAGCAGATTGCACAGGCGGCGCTGTTTCTGGCGTCCGACGCGGCGCTTCACATTACCGGCGCGATCCTCGCAGTGAACGGCGGATCACACCTGACGCTTTAGCGTCCGGCCCGGACATTGCCGTCAGGCGAGGGGGTTCTCCTCCGGCCGGGTGGCGACCATGGCAGGCCGCTCCGCGAAGCTCTTCTGCCAGGCAGCGAGATTGGGTTGGCCCCGGCGCCATTCCAGATCCGGCAGGCGGAAGTCGAGGTATTCGAGCAGGATGCCGAGGTTGATCTGCGCCAGGGTGATGGCGCCGCCCAGGCTGTCGACCCGTGTCTCCAGCGCTTTGAGGCCGCGCTCGATCGCTTTGTGCTGGCGCTCCAGCCAGACCGACCAGCGAATCTCCTCGGGGCGAAACATCTCAAGCCGGCAAACCACGGCCGCTTCCAGAACGCCGTTGGCGAGGTAGGCATCGGCGAGCACCGTGTAGCGGTCGGCGCCGGCCGGGATCAGCGGGTTGGTGTCGCTCAGTCCGTCGAGATAGTCGCAGATCAGGGCGCTGTCGATCAGGCTGCGGCCGTCGTCGAGAATCAGCGCCGGAATTTTCGAAAGGGGGTTGGCGGCCAGAAGCGTGGCGTCGTCCCCCATCGGATTGACCATCACCAGTTCGATCCGGTCTTCGAGACCTTTCTCGATGACCGCGACCCGCACCTTGCGGGCGAAGGGCGAGGGGGGTGCGTATAACAGCTTCATGGCGTCGTCTCCTCGGTTGCCGCCGCGGAATCGGAGTCGGTCAGACGGACATTGATACCACGGTTTTTTAGGTCGGCGAGCAGCGCGGCGGCATTGTCATTGCCCTGGTTGGCCAGTCGCGCGATCCCCCCGAGCAGATTCTGCAGCTGGGCGCGGACCCGCTGTGCCTGTTCGATGGGCTCATTCTGACGCTGGGCGGTGGCGCTGAGGGTCTCGCGCTCCGACACCAGCACGAAGCACTGAAAGGCGAGGGTTACCAGCAGGGCGAGCGCCAGCAGCAACAACGGCAGGAAGGGTGAGTGCTTTGGATCGGCGGGTGGGGCGGCGGTAGGCTCCATGGCGAATTCCAGTTCTGGTTACGGTGTCAGTTGGCGGGATCGGAGACCGGTTCCGCGCTGTTTCTCACACGGTAGCTGACGCCGGCGCGTTGCAGCAGGTCGCCGATGGCGGTGTCGTTTTTCTCCACGGCGACGCGGGCCATCGTCTTGATCACCTCGACGTTCAGCTGGTTCAGCTGCACGGTCTGGTTGATGAACTGCTGGCGTTCCGCTACTTGGGTCCGCGCCTCGCGATTGCCCTGGAAATAACTGATGTTGATGGTCGCCAGCACCACGGCGATGACCGCCAGGGTGTTGAGGGTCCAGAACTGCGCTGCATTCATCGGTCGGGTCTCCGCTGAGCTTCCGCGGCTTCCGGGGCGCAACGGGTCCGGCGCGCGGAGTGTGGAGGGTGATGGACGGCGAACGATACCAGATTCACTACCGCGAAGCGGTGGATTCAGCAGGATCGGCGTGTCCCTCAGGACTGGGCCCGGGCGAGTGTATCGCGCCAGCTTGGCCGGTCGCGCAGCCGGCTCAGGTAGACCTCCAGGTTGGCGGGGATGGAGAACTCCAGGCCCACCAGGGCATGCAGGTGCGGGGTCATCACGATATCCGCCAGGGAGAAGGTGTCGGCCAGCCAGGTCTGTTTGCCCAGACCATTCGACAGGATGTCGAGATTGGTCATGATGGCGTGCCGTGCGCTGGCGAGCGCCGTCTCGTCGCGCTGCTCCTGCGGGCCGCGCAGCTGGGCATTGAGCGTTTGCAGCGGCGGATTGAAGGTGGTGGGTTGCCAGATGAGCCACTGGTGCATGCGGGCCCGCTGCCGCGCGCCGGCCGGGATGAGCTTCGCCCGCGGCGCCTGCTCGGCCAGGTAGAGCATGATGGCGGAAGACTCCCAGAGCACCAGGTCGCCGTCCACCAGGGTCGGCACCCGTCCGTTCGGGTTAAGGGAGAGGTAGTCCGCCTCACGCTGGGCGCCGCTCATCAGGTCCACCGTCACGAACTCGTAGTCGAGTCCGGTCTCTTCCACTGTCATCAACACCTTGCGGCTGTTACCGGACAAGGGAAAGCCATATAGCTGCATCGGGAGCCTCCGCGGCGGTGCTGCGCGCGGCATCGCGTGCCGGGCGCGACCGCCATTATCATGCAGGGCTGCGCACTTCAGGAAGCCGAGGAGGGGGAAATGGATCTGGGTCTCAAGGACAAGGTCGTGCTGGTTTCCGGAGCCAGCCGCGGGATCGGACGGGCGATCGCGGAGGCTTTCGCGGCGGAAGGCGCCCGCCTCGCGCTGTGCGCCCGCAGCGGTAACCTGCTCAAGGCGCTGACCGCTGAACTCAAGGAGCGCCATGGCGCCGAGGCGTTCGCTGTGCCGGCGGCCCTCGCGACGCCGGCCGGCGTTGCCGCTTGCAGCGACCGGGTGGTGCAACGCTTCGGCGGGGTGGACGTGCTGGTGAACAACGCCGGGGCGATCCGCGCCGGCGGACTGCTCGACAAGCCGGACGCCGACTGGCTGGAGGACTGGCAACTCAAACTGTTCGGTTACGTGCGGCTGTCCCGGGCGCTGTTTCCTTCGCTGGAAGCGCGCGGCGGCGGGCGGATCGTCAACATCATCGGTAACGGGGGACGTCAGCCCAGCGCGGGCTATCTGGCGGGCGCCGGTGCCAATGCGGCGCTCATGGCCATCACCAAGGGGCTGGCCGAGCAGGGCGGGCCGGTGAACGTGCTGGTGAACGCCATCAATCCCGGACCGGTGCGCACCGAACGCTGGGCGGATCTGGTGGCCGGCATCGCCCGGCAGCGCGGGGTCGAGCCGCGCCAGGTCGAGCAGGCGATGTTCGCCAATATTCCGATCAAGCGTCCCGCCGAGCCCGAGGAGGTCGCCGCCGTGGCCGTGTTTCTCGCTTCGGCGCAGGCCTCCTACATCAATGGCGAGATAGTCCAGGTGGACGGCGGCGCCGCGAACTGCCTGTAAGCGGCCTGCGCGATGCGGCGCAACTGGGTCTCACCGGGAGATGATGTCAGAATCGCGGTTTGATCCGGCCGGCGCCGGCACCGGTGCCGTGCTCCGATGAAGATTGGAGGAGTACCGCCATGCGACCCGTCGATGAACTGATTCTGGAAGACGGTGCCTACCAGCACCGCACGCTGTTCTGGGACGAGGAGATCTACGAACGGGAACTGCAGCAGATCTTCGCCCGCGCCTGGCTGTTCCTGACCCACGAATCGCTGATTCCGAACCCCGGTGACTACAACACCACCCGGATGGGGGAGGACAACGTCATCGTCATCCGCCAGGACGACGGATCCATCGGCGCCTTCATCAACTCCTGCCGGCACCGCGGTAACACCGTCTGCCACGCCGATGCGGGCAACACCAGGCGCTTCACCTGTACGTATCACGGCTGGAGTTACGGCCGCAACGGCGATCTGGTCGGGGTTCCCTACGAAAACGAGGCCTTTTTCGGCAAGCTGGACAAGTCGCAATTCGGCCTGCGACCCGTGGCCCAGGTCGCCTCCTACAAGGGGTTGGTGTTCGGCACCTTCGATCCGCAAGCCCCGAGCCTGGAGACCTATCTCGGCGACATGCGCTGGTACCTGGACGCCTTTCTCGATGTGCCGGGGGGCGTCGAGCTGATCGGCCCGCCGATGAAGTCGATCCTGAACTGTAACTGGAAAACTCCCACCGAGAATTTCGGCGGCGACGATTACCACTTCGGCTGGACCCACGCGGCCGGGGTTGCCGTCATCGGCGGCCCCCTGCAGATGCTGTCCGGCAATGCCGAGTTGCCGCCTGACGTGGGTTTCCAGGTCGGTTCCAAGTACGGGCACATTTTCGGCTTCATCGAGAACGGCGCCCCGGCACTGCAGCTGCACGAGGAGTGGCGCGCCGCTTATGCGGCATGGATCGAGCAGCGCATGCCGATCATGGTCGAGAAGTTCGGCCCGACCCGGGCGCGTTTCTACGGTGGTCACTGGAACGCTTCGATCTTCCCCAACTGCAGCTTTCTCTACGGCACCAACACCTTCAAGGTGTGGCAGCCGCGCGGCCCGCGCGCCCTGGAGGTCTACACCTGGACCCTGGTGGAGAAGGAGATGTCCGCGCAGCTCAAGGAGATCATGCATCGCAGCAATGCCGCCACCTTCGGTACCGCCGGCATGCTGGAAAGCGACGACGGCGAGAACTTCGAGGAGTGCACCCGCAACAACCGCGGCTATGTGTCCCGGCAGGACTACTACTACACCGGCATGGGGCAGGGCCACGAAGGTCCCCACCCCGAGATGCCCGGTATCGTGAGCGAGGTGCTGATGGCGGAGACCGGCATCCGCAACTTCTACCGCTACTGGGCACGGATGATCAACGGCGACGACTGGTCCCGCATCGCGGTACCGGCGACCTCGCCGCTGACCAAAGTTCGGGTGGCGTGAGATGGCGAGTACCGTAGAGAAGACCAGCGCCGTCGCCGGGCAACCGGTCGACCGCGAGACACACTTCGAGATCGAGCGGTTTCTCGTCCGCGAGGCGCGGCTGCTGGACCAGGAGCGCCTGCACGAGTGGCTGGAACTGCTGACGCCGGATATCCGCTATCTGTTACCGGTCAACGAAATACGTTACCGGGATGACACCGCCCCGATCGGTACCGCCACCGGCACCCACATCTTCGACGAGGATTACCGGCAGCTCGAAATGCGGGTCAACCGCATGGACACCAAGCTGGTCTGGTTCGAGGATCCGAAGAACATCGCCCGGCGGCTGATCACCAACATCGATGCCGAGTGGACCGACGTCCCGGGCGAGGCGGACGTCTATTCCACCTTCCTGGTCTACCGTAACCGCCGCCAGCGCGATGAAACCTGGCTGGTCGGTGCACGGGAAGACCGCTTGCGCCTGACCGACACCGGCTGGCGCCTGGCAAGGCGCAACATCCTGCTGGACCAGCGTGTGGTGCTGGACAAGAACCTGCACCTGATGATGTAGCGGCTCCTCCGGACTCAATTCCCGGCCGCGGCTCCCTTCTCAGGGAGGCGGGATTTCGATGAAATTGCTCCACTCGCTTTCGGAGCCGAACACCGGGATGGTGGTAACGGAATAGCAGCTCGGCACGGAGAGCGGTACCCAGTCGATGAAATAGTAGGGTTTCAGGAGTTCCGGGAAACCCTCTCTCGGTATGGGGGGTACGGGGCGCATGGTGGCGTAATGGGCGAGGCAATGCGAGTACCGGGCACAGGACGCGGAGGCGTCGGGGCGCGGTCCGCGGTAGACCCGGAAACCCGCGACGGCGATCAGGTGGCTCCCATCCGCGTACCGCAAAGGCCTCGACCACCGAAACGATAGCGGGCGGAGTCCACCCGTCGTTGGCGGCGCCTCGGGGAATTCCGGGAGGGTGCTCGATGAGTCCGCGAAAGTCGGTGTCGGTACGGAGCCGAGCCGCAAGATTTTCTCGTTTTGGCTTGGTGGTATCCCTGTCGCGGAGAACTCCAGGGATCGCACCGTCTCATGGTTGCCGTCTGATACCGTGACCGAGAGTTCGTAGTTGCCGGGGATGTCGGGTTGCAGGCTCGTTGCCTGATTTTCCGGTGCATCGATAGCGGCGGTTGATCCGGTCGGGCGAGCCAGGATTCGCCAGCGGTAGTCGATGGGGTCTCCATCCAGGTCCGCAGCCCAGGCAACGAGAGGGACCGACACACCCAACGGCACATCCGCTACCTGTTGAGTCGTTACCAGCGGTGCGTAGTTGTACTGCGCCGGTGCGGCGTTTGGCGGAGTGAGATTGAGCAGCAGCGATATGGCTGCGATCATGATTTGAAATGTCCTTCCTGGTGAGAGGGATACGCCGTGCGCCGAACCGTCGCCGAACTGAACCTTCGCCGAACTGGGTTACAGAGGTCTTAAGAAGCGTGCACCGCTGCGTGACGACGATGGCCCGAAGCACGGACCGTGCGCTCTGAGGGCTAGGGAAGATGTGATCCGTTCGGAGTTCTCCGTCCGGGGCTGGATGCCCTGGCGTGAACAGCGACGCACGTCATTGATTCATGGAGCGGGCAACTCGGGCGGTTATCGCGCCGCAGGCGCGCTCAAGTCGCCATGGGGGCTGTCTTTTACAGTTGGTTTCCCTAGGGTGTGTCTCGCGCCTCCGGTTTCTGCGCGACGAACAGCAGATTACTGAACGCGCTCTCGTGCCCGGCGGCGAAAAGCGTCGTCACCGCGTAGCACAGAGCGGCCCGCGGTGGGGCCGGATCGGTAAAGCGCTGCGGTTCTCCTGCCTTCCCGGAGGGCGTCGTAAGGACTGGTCGCAGGCAGTGACGATAGGCACCGCAGTCAGACGTCTCGGAGGGCAGTACCGCCCGATAGACCCGGAACCGGAGTTGCTTCGGCAACTCTCCGCCATCCACCCGGCTTGTTGGTGCGTGCC
>JAYZWP010000391.1:0-4500 GCA_036142245.1 Pseudomonadota bacterium
GCATCAGTCGCGGTGCGCAGGGCGCCCGCATCCTCGATGCGCGCGGCGAGGTACACGAGGCAGCGGATATCGCGGAACTGATAACGCGGCTCGCGGGTGCCACCGTGCCGGTCCGGGCGTTACGCTACTGGCTGCTCGGGGTGCCGGCACCCGAGGGTGCCGCAGCCGTTCGTCGCGGCTCCACCGGTTTGCCGGAAACGATCGAGCAGGCCGGCTGGACGATCCGCTTCAGCCGCTACGAGCCGCGGGTCGGGCAGATATTGCCCGTGCGGTTGCAGGCGGAAGGCGACAGCGGGATCAGCCTGCGCCTGGTGATCAGCGAGTGGCGCCTGGATGACCCCGCCTGACGCCCGGGTATGGCCGGCGCCGGCCAAGTTGAACCTGATGTTGCGCATCGTCGGACGGCGGAACGACGGCTATCACCTTTTGCAGACGCTATTCCAGTTCATCGATCTGCAGGATGATCTGTGGTTCACGCTACGCCAAGACGGGCGACTCACCGTTTCCGGACAGGTCTCCGGAATCGAGCCGGAAGAGGATCTCATCCTGCGTGCCGCCCGGACATTGCGCGCCGCCGCAGGCGTCGGTGCGGGGGCGAGCATCCGGGTGCGTAAACGGATTCCGCTCGGCGGCGGGCTGGGCGGCGGAAGCTCAGATGCGGCCACCACGCTGATCGCGTTGAACCAACTGTGGCGTCTGGGCCTGGATCGCGATCAGCTCGCCGAACTGGGTCTGTCTCTGGGGGCGGATGTTCCGGTCTTCGTGCGCGGGCGCGCCGCCTTCGCCGAGGGGGTTGGGGAGCAACTCACACCGCTGGAGTTGCCCGAACAGTGGTACCTGGTGGTCGATAGTGGCTGCGCGGTCGCCACGGCGCGGGTATTCGCGGCAGCCGCGTTGACACGTCATAACCCCGCAATAAAAATGTCCGACGCGCTACAGCATGTCGGGGAGAATCATTGCCTGCCGGTGGTGCGGGATCTGTTTCCGCAGGTCGGCGCGGCTTACGAATGGCTCGCGGCACGCGGTGGCGCGTGCCTTTCCGGGACCGGGGGGTGTGTTTTCGCCATCTTCGACAATCCTGACCCTGCGCGCCGACTCCTTATGCAACTGCCTTCGCCCTGGACGGGTTATCTGGTGCGAGGGTTCAATCGCCACCCGCTGCTCGACCTTCAGGGGGGGTGAAACGCAGGAGACGTCGATCGGTGCGCAGAGGCCGTGACGACCCGGACGCCGAATCGGCGGAACCGACAGACGCGGGCAGGGTGTGTGAGATGATGCACTGGCGGTGCAGAGTCAGCGAGGGGACGGTTCCGATCCCGCGCTGTCCGGTCCGGCAGGGCTCAGGCGATGGCGCCGCGGTTGCGGGGCCCGGTCATCCTCTATCCCGAGTGACCCGGTCGGCGCCGTGACGGCAAGGGCAGCGCATGCGATTCTTTATCGACGATTGTTCACAATTGGGGTGTCGCCAAGCGGTAAGGCACGGGGTTTTGATCCCCGCATTCGCAGGTTCGAATCCTGCCACCCCAGCCATTCCCGTTACGGTGAATCGAGGCAACCCTGATCAATCTGAACGTTGCGACAGGTTGATCGGAGGTTCCTTGACAGCGTGGCGGCTCATCAGGTGATTCCGTGGCTGACAGCACCCTGACCATTTTTAGCGGCAACGCATGCCCCGACCTGGCGCGGTCGGTGTGCCAGTTCCTCGGTATTCGCATGGGGCGCTGCGTGGTCGATAGATTCACCGACGGCGAGGTGATGGTCGACGTCATCGATAACGTGCGCGGCAAGGACGTGTTCATCGTCCAGTCCACCTGCGCTCCGGGCAACGAGAACCTCATGGAGCTGCTGATCATGGTCGATGCCATGAAACGGGCTTCCGCCGCGCGCGTCACGGCGGTGATGCCCTACATGGGCTATTCGCGCCAGGACCGCCGGCTGCGCAAGGTTAGAGGACCCATTTCGGCGAAAGTGGTGGCCAAGCTGATCGGCGCCGTGGGGACTGACCGGGCGTTGACCATCGACCTGCATGCGGATCAGATTCAGGGGTTCTACGACATCCCCATCGACAACGTATACGCCTCACCGGTACTCCTGGGCGATATCTGGCGGCATAACTACGACGATCCGGTGGTGGTCTCTCCGGACGTGGGCGGTGTGATTCGCGCCCGTGCGCTGGCCCGCCCGCTCGACGATGCCGACCTTGCCATCATCGACAAACGCCGTCCCCAGCCCGGTCAGACCGAGGTAATGAACATCATCGGCGAGGTTGCCGGGCGTACCTGCATCATCATCGACGACATCGTCGATACCGCCGGCACGCTGTGCCGCGCGGCGGATGCCCTCAAGGAACAGGGCGCGACCAAGGTGGTGGCCTACATCACCCATGCCGTCCTGTCGGGCAAGGCGGTGCAGAACATCGGCGGATCCAGCCTGGACGAGGTGGTGGTGACCGACACCATCCCTCTGGGCGAAGCGGCCGCGGCCTGCGCGAAGATCCGTCAGCTCAGCATCGCGGAGTTGCTCGCGGAAACGATCCGGCGCATCAGCGATGAGGATTCCGTCAGCACCCTCTATCTGGATTGATGTGCGTCGGCTTCGTCCTGATTGTCAGGCCGATTTGTAGTAACATTCGCGCCCTTTTTCCGGTCGCTTTCTTTACGGTTTCGTGGCTCGGGTAGTCCCTGACCGGCGCCCTCCGCGCGGACCGCGGATGAGCCATGCGACCGCTGGCGGGCGGACTGGCCCTGGTTGAACGCGGAGCCTCTTAGCGATGGACAATCAATTTGAAATCAGTGCCTCGGTGCGGACGCAGTTCGGAACGGGCGCGAGCCGGCGTCTGCGCAAGGATGAGCGGGTTCCGGGGGTGCTCTACGGCGGACAGGGAGAGACCATTGCCCTGACGCTGGACCACAACGAGGTTTGGACCCATCTGCAGCACGAGGCGTTTCACTCTCATATTCTGAATTTGAAAGTCGATGGTCGTGCGGAGTCGGTCGTGTTGCGCGAAGTGCAGTACCATCCGTTCAAACCGAAGGCAGAGCACCTGGACTTTTTGCGGGTGGTGGCGGGCCACGCGCTGCGCATGACCGTGCCCATCCATTTCATGGGCGAAGAGGTGGCAATAGGCGTCAAGCAGGGCGGCGGTATTGTCGCGCACCACGAATCGGAAATCGAAATCGAGTGTCTGCCCAAGGATCTGCCGGAATATATCGAGGTCGACATCAGCGGCCTCAACGTGGATGACGCGGTGCGTTTGTCGGAGCTGAAGCTGCCCAGCGGCGTCGCCATCCCGGAACTGGAATTGGGTCCGGAGCACGACCGTCCGGTGGTCAGCATCTACGTTCCGCGAGCCGCCGAAGAGGTTGCGGAAGGTGAGACCGAGGCGTTGTCCGGACAGGCGACTGCGGCCGTTGCACCGGCAACGGAAGAGTCCGACTAGGACATTGGGGTCCCGCGGTAGCTAAGCGCCGTGCCAACTGAGGCCGCTGCTCGCTCGTGATTCGCCTTATCGTCGGTCTGGGAAACTCCGGGACCAAATACGAACAAACCCGGCACAATGCCGGGTTTGTTTTTTTGCGCGCCGCCGCGCGCCGCTTGAGCGTCGAGTTGAAGGCGCACAGCAAGTTTCATGGTGCCGTGGGGAATACGCGTTGGCAGGCGCGCAAACTATGGCTTCTGGAACCCGATACCTTCATGAATCTGAGCGGTGTTGCGGTGGCGGCGTTGGCGAACTATTACCGCATCGAGGCATCGGAGGTTCTGGTGATACACGACGAACTCGATCTGCCGCCCGGCACGGCGCGCCTGAAGAAAGGAGGTGGTGCCGGGGGGCACAACGGTGTGGCGAGTGTCATCGATCACCTCGGCGCCCGGGATTTCCTGCGACTGAGAATCGGGGTCGGCCATCCCGGCAGCGCGGATCAGGTCGTTGCCTATGTGCTGAGCAAGGCGCCACTGGACGAGTTTCAGGCCACGGCCGATGCCACGCAGCGCGCGCTGGATGTGCTGCCCGATCTGCTGGATGGAGATGTTCAGCGGGCGATGCAGCGGTTGCATACCGGCCTCGCCGATAGCGTTCATTAGCGTTGGAGCGTTGACGTGGGGTTCAAGTGTGGCATCGTCGGCTTACCCAATGTGGGTAAATCCACCCTGTTCAATGCCCTTACCGCTTCCGGCATCGCCGCAGAAAACTATCCCTTTTGTACCATCGAGCCGAACGTGGGCGTGGTTACCGTACCCGATCCGCGCCTGGACGAATTGGCAACCATCGTCAGACCGAAGCAGGTGGTGCCGGCGGTCATGGAGTTCGTCGATATCGCCGGTCTGGTTGCCGGTGCCGCGCAGGGGGAGGGGTTGGGTAACCAGTTTCTGGCCAATATCCGGGAGACCGACGCCATCGCCCATGTCGTGCGCTGTTTCGAGGACGACGATGTGACCCACGTCGCCGGCAAGGTGAGTCCGCTGTCAGACATTGAAACCATCGAAACCGAACTGGCGCTG
>JAYZWP010000392.1:0-2798 GCA_036142245.1 Pseudomonadota bacterium
AGTTCAAGGCGCTCTACGGCAGCACGCTGGTGTGCGGATTCGGGCATCTGCACGGCTATCCGGTGGGCGTCATCGCCAATAACGGCATCCTGTTTTCCGAGTCGGCGTTGAAAGGCACCCATTTCATCGAGCTGTGCTGCCAACGGGGGGTGCCCCTGATTTTTCTGCAGAACATCACCGGGTTCATGGTGGGCAGGGAGTACGAGAACAAGGGCATCGCGAAAGACGGAGCCAAACTGGTCCACGCGGTCGCCAACGCCAGCGTGCCGAAAATCACCGTCATCGTCGGCGGCTCTTTCGGCGCGGGGAACTACGGCATGTGCGGGCGGGCTTACTCACCGCGCATGCTCTGGATGTGGCCCAACGCGCGTATCTCGGTGATGGGCGGCCAGCAGGCCGCCAGCGTGCTCGCCCAGGTGCGCCGCGAAGGAATCGAGGCGCGGGGAGAGACCTGGAGCGAAGCGGATGAGGCGGCATTCAAACAGCCGATCCTCGACGACTACGACACCCGGGGGCACCCCTATTACGCGACGGCGCGGCTCTGGGATGATGGCATCATCGATCCGGCGGACACCCGCCGGGTGCTGGCGCTGGGTCTGTCGGCGGCCTTCAATGCGCCACCCCGACCGCCGAAGTTCGGCGTGTTTCGGATGTGACCCGGGCGGGCGAGTCGACGCCAGGACAGCGAAACATCCAGGACAGCAAAACAGCAATGAGGAATGCAATGGCGGAGGAGCTGATTCTTTGCGAAGTGGATGGCCGGGGGGTCGCCCGGATCACCCTGAACCGGCCCGAAATCCACAACGCCTTCAATGATGAGATCATCGCTGGAATGACGCGGCGGCTGCGGGACCTGGAACGCGATCCGGCGGTGCGGCTGGTGGTCATTACCGGAGCCGGGAAGTCCTTTTCCGCTGGCGGGGATCTCAACTGGATGCGCGGCATGGCGGGCTACTCCGATGAGCAGAACCGTGAGGACGCCCTGCGCCTGGCGGATCTCATGCATACCCTGGATCGGTTTGCCAAACCGACCATCGCCCGGGTCAACGGCGCTGCTTTCGGTGGTGGGGTGGGTCTGATCGCCTGCTGCGACATCGCCGTAGCCGCGGAGCATGCGGTGCTCTGTCTGTCCGAAGTGCGCATCGGACTTGCCCCGGCGGTTATTTCTCCCTTTGTGGTGCGTGCCATGGGGGCGCGGCAGGCGCGGCGCTTTTTCCTCACCGCCGAGCGCATCGCCGCGCCGGACGCCAAAGCGGTTGGCCTGCTGCACGAAGTGGTCCCCGCGCAGCAGCTGGACAGCGCGGTGGACGGTTTCGTGGATCTGTTCCTGCTGGGTGGGCCGGACGCCATCCGGGAAGGAAAATCCCTGATCGCCTTTGTCGAGGGCGAGAACGATCGGACCGTGTGGCGGGAGGAGACTGCCCGCCGGGTCGCGGCGATGCGGGCCAGTGGGGAGGGGCAGGAGGGTCTGTCGGCGTTCCTCGAGAAAAGAAAGCCGAACTGGATCACCGCATGACCACCACCAGACAGACCGACCCGCGGGCTTGGGCGCGCCGCTGTCATGTTTGAGTCGCTGCTGATCGCCAACCGTGGCGAGATCGCCTGTCGCGTCATCCGCACCGCGCGCCGCATGGGGATCCGCACGGTAGCGGTCTACTCCGAGGCGGATCGCGACGCCCAGCATGTTGAACTGGCTGACAGCGCGATATGCATCGGTGGCGCGCCGGCCGGGGAGTCCTATCTGAACCAGGCGGCGGTGATCGACGCCGCCATTGCCTGCGGCGCAGAGGCGATCCACCCGGGGTACGGCTTCTTGTCCGAAAACGCAGCCTTCGCGGAGGCGTGCGCCGCCGCGGAGTTGGTTTTTGTCGGCCCCACCCCTGATGCCATCCGGCGCATGGGAAGCAAGGATGAGGCGAAATCGCTTGCGCGCGCGGCCGGGGTTGCGGTGATCCCCGGGTGCGGCGGTGCCGAAACCGACGATGCCGACCTTCTGCGCCAGGCGGAAAGCCTTGGGTTCCCGCTGCTGATCAAGGCGGTCGCCGGAGGTGGCGGCAAGGGAATGCGCCGTGTGGACGGCGCCGAGGGCTTCGCCGACGCCCTGACCAGCGCTCGGCGGGAAGCGGTCGCGGCCTTCGGATCCGATGCGGTGCTGCTGGAGCGCTTCATCGAACGTCCCCGGCATGTGGAGGTGCAGGTGTTCGGCGACCGGCACGGCAATCTGGTGCACCTGTTCGAGCGGGACTGTTCCGTGCAGCGCCGTCACCAGAAAGTGATCGAGGAGGCGCCCTCTCCCGGCGTCGACGCGGCGTTGCGCGAAGCTCTGGGTGAGGCGGCGGTGAACATCGCCGCGACGGTCGATTATGTCGGTGCCGGCACGGTGGAGTTCGTGGTCACCGAGCAAGGCGAGTTCTATTTCCTGGAGATGAACACCCGGCTCCAGGTGGAACATCCCGTGACCGAGATGATCACAGGCCTGGATTTGGTGGAGTGGCAGTTGCGGGTCGCCGCGGGTGAGCGGCTGCCGCTGACCCAGGACCTGATCGACCACCATGGCCACTCCATCGAAGTGCGGCTCTATGCGGAGGATCCGGGCAACCAGTTCCTGCCTTCCGTGGGTCGCCTGGAGCGGCTCGAACTGCCGGCGGGCCTGGAGGCGGTGCGGCTTGATAGTGGGGTCGTATCGGGTGATACCGTCTCGCCGTTTT
Source organism: Pseudomonadota bacterium (assembly GCA_036142245.1). Lineage (GTDB taxonomy): Bacteria > Pseudomonadota > Gammaproteobacteria > Immundisolibacterales > Immundisolibacteraceae > JAYZWP01. Next base: position 2,709 of record JAYZWP010000392.1, read on the forward strand.
ACGATCCCATGCTGGCGAAAGTCATCGCCTGGGGCGAGACACGTGATGCGGCCCGTCTGCGGCTGCTCGAGGCGCTGCAACAATCGGTCG
>JAYZWP010000393.1:0-3813 GCA_036142245.1 Pseudomonadota bacterium
CTCGCCGCGGCTGCGTTGTGCGAGGTGGACCGCGTATTCACCGTCGGAGGTGCCCAGGCGATCGCTGCGCTCGCCTTCGGTACCGACTCCATTCCTGCTGTCGACAAGATCGTCGGTCCGGGGAACCGGTATGTTGCCACGGCCAAGCGGCTGGTGTTCGGGACCGTAGGGATCGACATGGTAGCTGGCCCGTCCGAGATCGTGGTCGTCGCGGATGGAACTGCTGATCCGAAGCGTGTCGCGCTCGATCTGTTTGCCCAGGCGGAGCACGATGAGGCGGCCCGGGCCATCGCGGTGAGTTGGGAAGAGCAATTTCTGCAGCGTCTGGAAAGCGAGATCGAGAGGCTGTTACCGCAGATGGGTCGCCGGGCTATGATCGAGGCCGCCCTGAATGCATCCGGCGCTCTCGTGTTGACCGCCGATGCGCAGCAGGCGGCTGATGTGGTCAACCAGCTCGCTCCCGAGCATCTGCAACTCTCGGTCGGTGACGCGGCGACCCTGTTGCAGGACATTCGCCACGCGGGGGCGATTTTCATCGGCCACCATAGTGCGGAAGTATTCGGCGACTACTGTGCCGGCCCCAATCATGTCCTGCCTACCGGACGCACGGCCCGTTTCAGTTCGCCACTCGGGGTGTACGATTTTCAGAAGCGCAGCAGTCTGATCCATAGCACCGCGCAGGGTGCCCGGGAGCTGGCGGCAATTGCCGATGTTCTGGCGACCAGTGAAGGGCTGGATGCGCATGCGCGCTCCGCCCGGGCGCGTCTGGACGGCTGACCCGGCACGTGAACATTCCTTTTGCTCGACTTCTGTTCCCGTTTGGCGGCCGTACCTTCAAGCCGGAGGTAAACATGGTCGGGGCGCATCAGCTCCTTTACAATGCGAACTGCTCGCCGAGTGTTACGCTTGGCCCCTACTTGCCGCGATGGCGCCGCAGCGCGGGACGATGACAGCTGAACGCCATGCCCGTGTCGAACGTGTGACTCGGGAAACGACTATCGCCGTGGAGATCGCTCTGGACGGCACCGGCAACGGTAGATTCGCAACGGGTCTGCCGTTCCTGGATCACATGCTGGATCAGGTGGCCCGCCATGGTTTGGTGGATCTTGCCGTGGATGCCGAGGGCGATTTGGCAATCGACGCGCATCACACCGTCGAGGATATCGGCATCACGCTGGGGCAGGCGGTGGCCAAAGCGTTGGGGGACAAGGCGGGTATCCAGCGTTACGGACACGCCTATGTGCCGCTGGATGAGGCGTTATCCCGTGCCGTCGTGGATTTTTCGGGACGGCCCGGTCTGGTCTACCGGGTCGATTTCCCTCGTGCCCGCGTGGGGGACTTCGATGTCGATCTGTTGCGGGAGTTCTTCCAGGGATTCGTGAACCACGCGTTGGCGACGGTACATCTGGACGGTCTGCGGGGTGAGAACGCGCATCATGTCGCCGAAACGGTTTTCAAGGCTTTCGGCCGTGCGCTGCGTTTTGCGGTGGCAAAGGACGAAGCGCGCGGTACGGCGGTTCCTTCCACCAAAGGTGTTCTTTAATCAAAGGAGTATGTCGCCGAACCAAAGCGGCGATAGAAGTCTGTAATGCAGGTGGCTGTGGTCGATTACGGGTCCGGAAACCTGCGCTCGGTGGTGCGCGCGCTGGAGTATGTCGGGGCGAAGGAGGTGATCGTCACTTCCGATTCGGACGCCCTGCTTGCCGCGGAACGCGTGGTGTTCCCTGGACAGGGAGCCATAGGCAGTTGCATGGCGGCGTTGCAGCAGAATTTTCTCGACGCCGCGCTCGCGCAGATCGCCAATAGTAGCGTACCGATGCTCGGTATCTGTATCGGCTTGCAGGTGCTTTTCGAAACCAGCGAGGAGGATTCGGGCGCGCCGGGTCTCGGCATACTGCAGGGGGACGTGCGGCGCTTCGCACCCGATCCGGCTCAGCATCTCAAGATTCCCCACATGGGTTGGAACCAGGCGCGCCGCATGGTCGACCATCCCTTGTGGCATGGCATCCGTGCTGAGGCGTGGTTCTATTTCGTACACAGTTACTTCGTTGTCCCGCGACAGTCTGATATCGTCGCGGCGCATACCGAGTACGGCGAAACGCGGTTCGTCTCCGCGGTGGCCCGAGACAAACTGTTCGCGGTGCAGTTTCACCCCGAGAAAAGCCACGACGATGGCTTGCGGTTATTGCGGAACTTTCTCTACTGGAGCGGAGAGACGTAAGCGGGAGGCGTTATGTTGCTGATACCGGCCATTGATCTGCAGGATGGAAAGTGCGTTCGCCTGCGGCGTGGCGATATGAAGGACGCGACGGTGTTCTCGGACGATCCGGTGGCGGTCGCTCGACAGTGGCAGGACCTGGGAGCCCAGCGGCTGCACGTGGTGGATCTGGATGGTGCCTTAGCGGGCTATCCGCAGCACGTCCGCCTGATTGCGCAGATCGCGGAGGCTTGTCCCGATCTGGAAATCGAAGTCGGCGGAGGCATCCGTGATGAGGACGCCATCGAGACCTATCTCGATGCCGGTGTACGGTATGTCATTCTCGGCACCAAGGCAGTGAATGCACCCCATTTCGTCGCGGATGTTTGTCTCGAGTTTCCTGGTCACGTCATCGTGGGTCTGGACGCCCGCGAAGGAAAGGTGGCCATCGACGGCTGGTCGAAACTCTCCCAGCACGATGTTGTCGATATGGCGCGCAAGTTCGAGCGCGACGGTGTTGCCGCCATCGTCTTCACCGACATTGGCCGGGACGGCATGATGGACGGCGTCAACATCGAGGCGACCGTGAAGTTGTGCCAGGCGATTGCCACGCCGGTGATTGCGTCTGGCGGGGTCACTGATCTGGCTGATATCGAGGCGATCTGTCACGCCGCGGACGAAGGGATCGAGGGTGTCATCATTGGTCGTGCCCTGTATGAGAAGACGCTCGATCTTGCCGAAGCGCTCGCTTTCGTCGCTGCCCGTGACGCGTAGCGCGGGCGGCATGGCGCCTCGCTAGCGGCGGAACAGAAGGTGGCGCTCGCGAAGCGATTGATACCCTGTCTCGATGTGGATGCCGGACGGGTGGTGAAGGGTGTGCGCTTCGTCGATATACGGGATGCCGGGGATCCCGTGGCGGTCGCCGCACAATACTCGATGTCGGGTGCCGATGAGATCGTGTTTCTGGATATCACCGCCAGTTCCGACGAGCGGGACACCATGGTGCACGTGGTGGAACAGGTTGCCAGTCGGGTGTTCATCCCGCTGACAGTGGGCGGAGGGATTCGCAGCCATGGGGATGTGCGGCGTATGCTGAATGCCGGTGCCGACAAGGTCTCCGTCAATACCGCCGCGGTGACGAACCCCGACCTCATATCGCAGCTTTCCGCTCATTTCGGCAGTCAATGCATCGTGGTGGCGATAGACGCGCGTCGGGTTCCGGACGTGCAGCCGCCGACCTGGGAGGTCTACACCCACGGGGGACGGCGTGCGACCGGCAAGGACGCAGTCGAGTGGGCCAAGGAGGTAACGCGTCGCGGTGCCGGCGAGATCCTGCTCACCAGCTTGGATCGCGACGGCACCAAGTCCGGATTCGACATCGAATTGACGGCCGCGGTCAGTCGGGCCGTATCGATTCCCGTCATCGCTTCCGGCGGGGTCGGCACGCTCGAACATCTGCGTCAGGGCGTGGTCGAAGGATTGGCTGACGCGGTCCTGGCGGCCAGCATCTTCCATTTTGGAGAATACTCCATCGCTCAGGCCAAACAGTATCTCGCTGACGCGGGCGTGGTGTTACGCCAGTGAATGACGCGCAGATCGAGCGGCTTCTCGATGCC
>JAYZWP010000394.1:0-3589 GCA_036142245.1 Pseudomonadota bacterium
ACCATGGCGGCGGCGTTTCCGCCGCCCCATGCCGACAACAGCGAGCAGCGCAGCGTGTTCATGGACATCTACGCCTATCTGGCGCGTTTTCATATGGGGCATTTCGGGACCACTCAGCGCCAACTCGCGATGGTATCGGCGAAAAATCACACCCACTCGAGCCTGAATCCGGACTCCCAGTTCCAGACCCCGATGACCGTGGAAGACGTGCTGGCCGCGCGGGAAATCATCTGGCCCCTGACACTTCCGATGTGCGCACCCGTGAGCGACGGCGCCGCGGCCGCGGTGGTGTGCAACGCCGACGGGCTGGCCCGGCTGAAGCCGCAGGCACCTATCAGACTGCTTGCCTGTGTTCTTGGCAGCGGGACGGACCGCAAACCCGAGGAGTTCGACCGGCACCTGTGCCGTCTCGCGGCGCTCAAAGCATACGACCAGGCCGGCATCGGGCCTCAGGAGATCGACGTAGCCGAGGTACACGACGCCACCGCGTTCGCCGAGATTCAGCAGACGGAAAATCTCGGATTCTGCGCCATTGGCGACGGCGGGTCCCTGGTGGAATCAGGTGCCACCAGCCTCTCGGGGAGCATACCGGTCAACCCTTCCGGCGGCCTGCAATCAAAAGGCCACCCGATCGGCGCAACCGGGCTGGCGCAAATTCACGAACTGGTACTGCAGCTGCGTGGACGCGCCGGCAAGCGCCAGGTCAAAGGCGCCCGCTTCGCCATCGCCGAGAACGGCGGAGGCTTTCATGGTATCGAGGAGGCCGCCGCTTGCATTAGTATTCTCGCCGCCTGAAATAACCCCCGTGCAACCGGCGATATTGCCGGCGCAGCGGAACAGCCAGTCACTACACGGGAGACAGATCATGCGTTTCATCATCTGCGGAGCGGGAGGCCTCGGATCGGTTATCGGCGGCATGCTCGCCAAATCGGGTCAGGACGTGACCCTCGTCGGCCGGCAGCGCCACATGGATGCCATCAAAGCCAATGGTCTGAAGATCAGCGGCATCTACGGCGACCACGTCGTCAAGGAGAACCTCACCTGCGTCACGCATCCGGACCAGTCAGACGGGGAATTCGACCTGATGATCCTGCTCACCAAAGGCAAGGACACCAACACCGCCCTGGCGGAAGCGGAGAACATCAAGCACCGGGTCAAGGCGGTCTGCTCGTTTCAGAACGGTGTCGGCAAGGAGGAAACCCTCAGGGCCTGGGCCGGCGCCGACAAGGTGATCGGCGCCTCGACGATCGAAGGGGGGCAGTTGATGGGTCCCGGTCACGCCATGGCGGGACTGACCACCCCCACCACAGCATATTTCGGTGAGTTGGGCGGCGGGATCACGCCGCGTATCGAAGCCATTACCGAGGCGTTCAATGGCGCCGGCTTCGGCAGCAAATCGGTGGAAAACATCGACCAGGTACTGTGGGAGAAACTGATGCAGATCGGCACCGCGTCGGGCTGGTCGGTCAGCACCCTGGCAATGCGGCTGACGTTTCCGGACGGCCTTGAAGTGCGCGCCGGGGCCGAGAACTACATCGCCCTGGCCCGGGATTTCCTGAAGGTCTACAAAGCGATGGGCTACACCCCGCAGAACTATTACGCCCCGATGGGTCAGTTCAAGGAGTACGACAGCCTGGGCTTCGACGAGGCGGTCGGTGTGATGCAGGAGGTGGGCAAACGGTTTCGCCAGCGCGCCAGGGAGTCGGGCGACACCGAAGGCAGGACCTCGATGCATCAGGACTACTACAACGGCCGCAAGATGGAAGTGGACATCATCCTGAAGCCCTACATCGACAAGGCGGCGGAACTGGGAATCGACGTGCCGGTGCTGAAGTACGTTTACGGCGTCGTCAAAACCCAGGACCATTACCTGGAACACTGACGCGAGCGCGACGCGGCGCGGGTGAACCTCGGTCCGCCCGTCGCCGCGTCGCTTCATCCGCGTATCGTTGTTCCAGGAACGCCCGCGCTTCCGCCCGGACCGGGTGGTCATCAGGCGCTGCAGCGCATTGATCGAGCAACCGACGGTACGCCTGCCCGGCGGCTTCTGCATCACCAGCGGCCCGGGCCGCCCGCGCCTCGCCGCGCAGGCTGTTGAGCCGCCCCGCAAACTGTCCGCCCAGCGCCCGGTACGCTTCGAGTGCCGCGCCATGTTCACCTTGCCGGGCCAGCAGCTCCGCCCGGAGTTCGCGCGCCGGCAGTACCGGCGCCGGTCCGGGGCCGGGCATGTAGGAACTCTCCTCCAGGGCTGCCGCCTGACCCATCAGTTCCAGCGCTGCTTCGCTGTCCTGTTCCAGCTCCGCGACCAGCGCCCGGGCCACCAGCGCCTGCACCTGCATGTCCGGGAACCACCGACCCGCTTCAGCCGGCCGCGCGGCCGGGTCGGTCAAGGCGTCAAGTTGGGCCGCCGCCTGCCTTAGCGCCGCCGCGTCGCCCAGGTGGGCGGCCGCGATCGCGTGACTGTACAACGCCGTTGCCCGCGCCAGTGGAAACCCGCTGTCGGGGACAGCGACCGAGACCGCGGCCGGCCAATCCCGGGTTTCGAGCGCGATACGAATCGGAATCGCTACGGCGGCATATTCGACGGCGAAATTGCCCGGCTGCGCTTTGCTGACCATTTCCTGCATCACGTCGCGGGCGGACGCGTCCCGGCAGCTTTGCAACTGCGCGTAGGCAAGCCACTCGAGGGCGTGGGAGAGGTCGAATAGCGACTGGTGGCTGCGCGCCGCGCGCGCGGAATCGACATTGGAATCGATCGATTCCCGCCACATGCCGAGCTGACTGAAGATATGGGACGGCATGTGCAGGGCATGGGACACGGCTGGCGCGATCTGGGCGTAGCGGTGAGCCGCCGGCAGAGCACGCTCGGCGAGGGGCGGATAGTCGAGGGCATGAATCAGGTAATGGGCGATGCCGGGATGCTCCGGGGCCTGCCGGAACAGCGGTTCCAGCAGATCAGCCGCGCGCAGCGTCAGGGCGTAACTGTGGTCGTCACGCGCCTGGTTGGCGACCATCGACAGGGCATGGAACACCGCCGCTTCCAGGTCGTCCGGATACTTGCCATGCAGGCGTTCCATCGCCTGCTGGTAACGCCGCGCACGTTCCGGGGGTGGCAATTCGGTGTAGTCGTCGTAATAAACGCCGATCGCGTCGATGTAATCGCGCTCCCGCTCGGTGGCGACCGGCATGCCGCGCGCCTTTTGCACGGCCGCGGCGCCGGCTGCCAGTTCCTCGGCACCCGGCGGACGCCACAGCGGGTGCCACAGACTCATGGCGACGCCCCAGTGCGCCATGGCGCAATCCGGATCCTTCCGGGCCAGCGCTTCGAACCGCCGGCGCGCCTCCGGGTACCAGAAGGAATGTAGAATCGCGACCGCCTCGTTGAACTCCGCCTGGCTTTCAGCCTGGCAACCAACCGGAAAATCCACCTGTCCGAATTCACTGCTGGCGGCACCCCGCGACAGCGTCAACAGTACGCTCGCCAGTACCAATCCGAATAACCCGATAGCTCGCATCCGTGTCCTCCTCTCCTCGTTCAGCGACTCTGCCGCCAAGCCCCGATCTGTGGTGGCGGGGGTAAGGCAGACGC
>JAYZWP010000395.1:0-3718 GCA_036142245.1 Pseudomonadota bacterium
GCGTACGTTACCGGTAACCAGATCTTCGCCAACTACCTCGGCATACCCTACGTCTACGGGGCCGGGGAGGGCGCGGTGTTCTGCGGCGCCATCGTGGGCGCCGGGCTTGGCTTCCTCTGGTTCAACACCTATCCGGCGCAGGTATTCATGGGGGAGGTCGGGGCGCTGGCCCTGGGCGCCGCACTGGGTACCGTGGCGGTGGTGGTGAGACAGGAACTGGTGCTGTTCGTGATGGGCGGGGTGTTCGTCATCGAAACCGTATCGGTGATCCTGCAGGTTGCCTCGTTCCGTCTCACCGGGAAGCGCATCTTTCAGATGGCGCCCCTGCACCACCACTATGAGCTGAAGGGCTGGCCCGAACCGCGGGTGATCGTGCGCTTCTGGATCATCACTTTTGTCCTGGTGCTGCTGGGTCTGGCGACCCTGAAGCTGCGGTGATGGCGCAAGTGAACACCATGCAGTGTGCGGGTCGATCGGTACTGGTAATCGGCGCCGGACTGACCGGGGTCTCCGCCGCCCGCTTCTTGCAGGCGAGCGGCTGCGCCGTGCGGCTTGCCGATTCCCGGGATCTGCCGCCGGGACGCGCTGCTCTGGCACAGCTGCCCGAGCCGGTGCCGTGCCACTTCGGTGCCTGGAACCCCGCCGCTCTGACGGGGGTGGATGAGGTGCTGGTCAGCCCCGGAGTCGCTCCGGATCACCCGGCGCTCGTCGCCGCCCGCGCCGTCGGTCTGCCAATCTACGGCGATATCGAACTGTTCGCCCGTCACGCTGTACGACCGGTGTTGGCTGTAACCGGCACCAACGGCAAGTCCACGGTAGCGTCGCTCACGGCGGCGCTGCTCAAGGCGAGCGGTGTTCAGGCGGCGCTGGGTGGCAACATCGGCGTGCCGGCACTGGACCTGCTGGATGGCCCGGAACCGGACTGCTACGTGCTCGAGCTGTCGAGCTATCAGCTCGAAACGGTCAGTTCGCTGCGGGGTCACAGTGCCGCCGTGCTGAACTTCACGCCGGATCACCTCGATCGTTACGGCACCGTGGCGGCGTACGGCGAGGCCAAGGCGCGGATTCTCACCGGTGCCCGGCGGGTCGTGCTGAACAGTGCCGATCCCTGGGTCGCTGCGCTGGCGGAACAGCTCGCGCCGCACCAGACACTGGTGCGGTTCGCCGATGCTGCGCCCCGTACCGATCGGGATTTCGGGGTCGAGCGCGACGGCGATACCCTCTGGCTGATGCGCGGCGGCGAGCGGTTGCTGGCCGCGGATCGCCTGCCTCTGCCCGGTGGCCACAACCGCGCGAACGTCCTGGCGGCTTTGGCTCTGGCAAGCGACATGGCAGCGGACTGGGCGGCGTTGATCCGTGGGGTGACAACATTCAAGCCGCTCGCCCATCGTCTGCAGCGGGTCGGCCAGGCGGCGCCTGCGTGGTGGAACGACAGCAAGGCGACCAATGTCGCGTCCGCCATCGCCGCCATCGAGGCGGTCGCCGAAACTGGCGCGAAACCGCTGGTCTTGATCGCCGGCGGACTCGGCAAGGGCCAGGACTTCACGCCCCTGGCCGACGCGGTCAGGGGACGTGTCGAATCCGCCGTGCTGCTGGGAGCGAGCCGCGAGGAATTGGCGCGAACCTTGGGGCAGGTATGCCAGACGCGGCTTGCCGATTCCATCGAGCAGGCGGTGGCGATAGCGGCCGAACTGGCGGCCCCCGCCGGCGCGGTACTGCTGGCGCCTGCCTGCGCCAGCCAGGATCAGTTTCGTGACTACGCCGACCGCGGTGATCGCTTCGCCGAGGCGGTGGCCCAATATGCGGCGGAGGCAGACCGATGACCAGCGGCGCGGTCGCCGTCCGCGAGCCCGGCGTGGACTGGGATCTGCTGCTGTTGGGGGTTACCGCGGCCCTGGTGTTGCTGGGCGTGCTGGGCGTGTACTCGGCGTCGATCTCCTATGCGGCGGAGCGGACCGGCTGGTCCGCTTATTATCTGGTGCGACAGGGGTCTTATCTGGTGGTGGCGGTCGCCCTGGCAGGCGCGCTCGCCTTCGTGCCGCTTGAACAGATGCGTCGTCTGGCCGGGGCGGGCATGGTGTTTGGCCTTGCAGCGCTGGTGCTGGTGCTGGTCCCCGGGATCGGCCGCGAGGTCAATGGCGCGATGCGCTGGGTCTCCCTGGGCCCGCTCGCACTGCAACCATCGGAATTCATCAAACCGCTGTTTGTTCTGTATACCGCCGGTCTGCTGTCGCGGGAAACCCAGGTCGAGCAGGGCAACCGGGCGCGGCTGCTGCTGGTCGGGCCGGTCACGACCCTGGTGCTCATCTGCGGACTCCTGCTGCTGGAACCGGACTTCGGCGCGGCGGTGGTGCTGGTCGCCACAGCGACCGGGGTGCTGCTGGTGGCCGGACTGAGCTGGCGCCACTTTGCCTATTTGATCGCCGGTTGCGGCTGCATGCTGGCGCTGCTGGCGGTGACCTCGCCGTATCGGATGGCACGGCTCACCGCGTTTGTTGACCCCTGGGCCGATCCGTTCGGTGACGGTTTCCAGCTCACGCAGGCCCTCATGGCCTTTGGCCGCGGTGGCTGGTTCGGCGTCGGGCTGGGGGAGAGCGTGCAAAAGCTGTTCTACCTGCCGGAGGCGCACACCGATTTTCTGCTGGCGATTCTGGCCGAGGAACTCGGTCTGGTGGGGGTGCTGGTGGTGCTGATGCTGTTCAGCGTATTGGTGCTGCGGATTTTCAGTATCGGGCACGCCGCGCTGCGCGACGGCGCCCGGTTCAGCGCCTTGCTGGCCTACGGCATCGGTTTGCTCATCGGTATCCAGGCCTTCGTCAACATGGGAGTCAACATGGGCCTGCTCCCCACCAAGGGGCTCACCCTGCCACTGATGAGCTACGGGGGCAGCAGCCTGATTGCCAACGCAGTGGCGATCGGTCTGGTGCTGCGGGTGGATCATGAGCGCCGGCTCGGAGGCGCACCGTGACGCGGGTCGCCATCGCCGCGGGCGGCACCGGCGGGCACATCGTGCCGGCGGTCGCCGTCGCCCGGGAACTGCTCGACCAGGGGGTGGACGTGACCTGGCTGGGCAGTGGCGGCCCCCTGGAACAGCGGCTGCTCAAGGGGCTGCGTTGCACCCATCACGTGACGCCTGTGGTCAGTCCGCGGGGCGGCATCGTCGGGATGGCGCGCTCCGCCCGGGTGCTGTGGCGGGCGGTGTGGAAAACCGTCAGTCTGTTACGCAGCCAACGGCCTCAGGCCCTGCTGGGCATGGGGGGGTTCGCCAGCTGGCCGGGCGGGTTGGCGGCGCGACTGTTGCGGATTCCACTGGTGCTGCATGAGCAGAACGCCGTCGCCGGCATGGCCAACCGCGTTCTGGCGCCCTTGGCGAGTGCCATCTGTACCGGCTTCCCCGGCACCTTCGCCGAACGGCCCGCGGCGTCACGGCAGTTCACCGGTAATCCGGTCCCCGCGGCCATCCGCCGGGTGGGACAGCTCCCGGTGCCGAGTTGCAGCGGCGGGGCGCTGCGGATTCTGGTGCTCGGCGGCAGTCAGGGCGCCGAGATACTCAACCGGGTAGTGCCCGGTGGTTTGTCGCTGCTCGCCCAGGCGGGGGTCGATCTGACGGTACTCCATCAGTGCGGCGCCACGGCCGAATCGCGCGTGGCGGCCGACTATGCCCGTTTCGAGGTACCCGCCGAAGTATGTCCCTTCATCGACGACATGGCGACGGCCT
>JAYZWP010000396.1:0-3987 GCA_036142245.1 Pseudomonadota bacterium
CGAGCTGAAACCGCGACGAGGACCGTTCGTCGGCGCGCCCTAGAAAGCGCTGCCCGGCTCGCTCAGGAAAAGCAACTCCTCTTGGGTTGACGGTCGTCCCAGCGCGGCATTGCGGTGCGGATAGCGGCCGAACCGCTCGACCACAGCCTTGTGGCGCCTTTCATGCTCTAGATTGCTCTCCAGTCCGGGCTGGCTGAACAGCGCGAGCGCCCGCTGGTGAATCAGGACCGATTCGCTGTGCATGAAGGGCATATAGAGAAACCCACGGTGGTCCGCCCGCAACTCCCGGTCGGCGCCGACACTGATCGCCCCCTGAGCCAGCACGAGGGCCATGCCATCCTGACCGAAAGCCCGGGCTTGGTCCCGGTAGATCTGCCGCGAAAACTGATCCAATCCAATGATCTCCGCCACGCGGCCCGGCGCCGTATCCCGCCAGCCATACAGTTCTCCGGCCAGCGCCGCCGCATGCAACGCGCCGAACCGGTCAGCGACCAGGCGGTCCAGTTCGGGTGGCGGCTGCCACCAATCCGTTGAGGTCAGGTCGTCGAACCAGAAGCGCAGCACATCGCCGGGTTTCAGGGTCACGATCTCAGTTCCCCACGGGAGCGAAGTTCCCAGTCATATTCCTCCAGATAGGGGATATCCAACGGCAGAACCTCACCCAACCAAAGCGCCCGGTGCGCGTGGTCACCGGCGTGCCCGTAACCGGAGTCCGGATGCACCAGTATGACCAGCCCCCGCCGGTTGAGCATCAGAAAAGGCACGACTCCCGGAAACTCTTCGGGTCCAAAGGCGACCTGATACATAGGCCGCGGATGGGGTCCCACCGGCCGGTCCTTCCACCGACCCAATACCACGTTGAACCGGGCATCAAGCTGTTCCCGCAGCCAGGCCGCTACGGACTCGCTGTGCCGGTCGTAATAAACGTGGGCGTGATACTCGCGAATCTCCGACACGTCGATGATTGATTCGGTAATCAATGAGTTCCCCGTATTCATCCGATGACTTCAGAAAAGAAGCGGGCCGCTGGCAGCCGACAGACAGTCCGCCGTACGAGCAATTTCTTTGCGGGGGTATCCACCATTCTCTCGATATAAGGTAGTCTGTTATCCGTTGACAGGTGCTGTCACCACCACCCCTAATCAAAATACCAGCGCCCAGAAAATCGACCCTATCAACCCGTGGGCGTTACAAGGTGTGACTCATATAAATCTCGACCTGGATCACGAACTGCTCGGCGATGTGCTGCAAAGCATCGCCGCCAAAAAAAATTCCCAACTTCCACTTTCCCAGACCTGTCTTCTCCTGGAGGAGATTACCGACAGTTGCGTCGCGCTGATCATGAGATTCGATACCGCAGCCAACACGCTACATTTGGTATCGGCACCCAGCTTATCCAGCCAGATGCGTCAACTGTTCACCGGAATTACGGTGCACGCCGGAGTCGGCTCCTGCGCCGCGTCGATATTAAACCGGGATCTGGTCGTCGTCAGCGACACCTTGACCGATCCGAACTGGCTGGGAGCCCAGGAGCTGGTGCGAAAGACTGGCGTGCGCGCCTGCTGGTCGATGCCGATTTTCGGCGCAGATCAGAACATTCTGGGGACGATTTCCCTCAGCAGCCTGAAACCCGGCGCACCCGACCTGACGGTGATCCGGAATCTGACCTTCTGTGCCCGCCTTGCTGCGATCGCCCTGCAGTTCTGCGGGGAGCCGGCCACTCCCGAAGAGTAAATCCGCGGCCCGCTTTTGAGAACGATCGGGTTCCCGGCCGCGCAACAGAGCAGCCTGGCACAGCCGCCGCGGCAGTCCCGGACCTGCGCTCTCCGCAAAAACGGCACGCGCCTTAATTCATGCCGGCGCGTCCTGCCCCGGAAGTGAAACCATGAATGGATTGGAGGTTTCCCGAGACCCTGGCGTCAAGCTCAACACGGGCTGGATTTGCGGTCTTTTTTACAGATGGTACAGATCGACATAACCATCGACACAATCGTTGATCAAGACAACCGTTTTGCGTTGAATCAGCAACTCGCCATCCCTGGGCGCCAACAGATATTCGTAATACCCGCCGTATAAATACTGCGATCCGGCACGATAACTTTGACTCAGCCAGTTTGCCGAGACGGTTATTTGTTCAGCCGAGCAATCCTGAATCAGTACGTTCTGGATCAGGTGATTGGTGCGCGGCAAAGGCGTGGAAGCGGCCGACTCGCCGCTCGTGAAGCGCCAGATACGGTGCTCCAGCTCGCGCCGGCTGTCACTGTAGATAATGGAGACCTCGGTCTCGGGATCGGAAACCAGCTCGCTTTCGGACTGCCACGCCGGCACCCAGAAAACGGCGTCTTCCGCATAGAGCCTCAGCCAGTCGTCCCAACGGCCGTGATCGGCGTAATAGGCTTCACGCCGCAGCAACTGTTCAACACGATAAAGCGTCTCAATGTCCGCGTTCACCGGCTCAGGCTCCGGCGCCGGCGAGGTCCTGCGCCTGCCCCTGGTTCATCAGATGGACCCACTGCCGGTACTGTTCCAGACAGTTACCCTCGTATCCGAACTGTCCGCCGTGCAGCGTGCGCACGTCAACAGCGCGGGATTCGTCATCCTGTCCTTTGAAGGCGGTGTGATGGCCAAACGAAGCGTCGTTCCAGTTCGCGCCGGTCGCCATGGCACCGACCTGGCACTGCTCGAACTCGTGGTTATCGTCAGGCCCTCCCAGACCCGCGACAGAAAAAAAGTCCATGAACTGGCGCATCCGCTTGATGCGATGCTCCCGCGCCTCGCCGACCGGCGCGATGCAGAAATAACGCACTTCGGTGCGATCGACGCTGATCGGCCGCACATGACGGATCAGGGAAGCGAGCTGGTCGATGATGAACAGATTCGGATAGACGCAGACCTGGCGGAGTTTTGACGTCATCCAGCGCGCCCGGGCTTCGCCATACCGCTCGACGTACTGCGCGTGGTGAGCGTAACTGGGACGGGAGGCCGGATTCGGAATGTCCGATTGAATAAGGGTATGACCATTACCCATCCCGTAGATGGCGCCGACGTTATCGGCGTCATTCGCTTTGTCCAGGCGCACCATCTCGACCCCGGCGCCCTGGGCCGCGGCCGCATCCTGCATACGCCGGTGCACCACCTGCATCAGCGTCTTGTGGGTGTAGGGCAGATGCAGGCCATCACCACTGCCGTTCTCCATCAACAGCTTCCAGTTACCGCGGTAAGTGCATGTATTGAAGCCCTTGACCACCTCGAAACCGCCGGAAGCCTGATCGTTCAGCATGTCGATCACTTCCAGCAGATCGCCCAGATGCTCCGCCAGGGGAGCCACATCGGGATTGAGGCTCGCAAAAACGAACCCACCGTAGGTTTCCACCCGCGCAACCTTGGTCAGCGGGTAGTCATCCAGGCTGAAATCCGCCGGATAGCCCTCCTCCCGGCGCGGCACGAACTGCAACCTGCCGTCGTCGTCGAACACCCAGCCGTGGTAGGTGCAGGCGAATCCTTTGCGGTTGCCCTGTCGGGTACGACACAGGGTCGTGCCGCGGTGCGAGCAGGCGTTCAGGAAAACCTTGATGGCGCCCGCCCCGTCCCGATAGACGATCACCGGCTGACGCCCCATCCAGTCGGTGTAGAAATCGTGCGGCTTCGGAAGCTGGCTTTCGTGCGCCAGGTAAACCCAGCCGCCTTCGAATATGTAGCGCATCTCCAGATCGAACACCCGCGGATCGGTGAGCGCATCGCGCCGTACGCGCACCCGATGACGCGCTTCATCCACATCCAGGAAAGCACCGAAGTCGACCGGATGGCCGCCCTCAGGCCGTAGCTTTTCGATTTTCAATGCACCTGCCTACTATTAATCCATTTTCTAGAAAATATTTATAATTATTTGTTTTAACACCAATTTATTTCCTTAACGCTTCTAGCCTCAAGCCTTCGACAACCCGCGCACGCGCGACGCGTACGATCACCTCGCCGGTGCAGCAGAAC
>JAYZWP010000397.1:0-6958 GCA_036142245.1 Pseudomonadota bacterium
AAGAGAGAAACTGGCTGAATCCCGCCTGCACGCTGGCACCGGCAAACTCGGCAATGGCCAGCGGCCCACCGATACTTTCCACCGAAGCGCCGCCGGTGATCATCTTGCCAAGCAGCACCAGCGTCAGTGAGATCACATCCCAGGTCTTGCGACAGGCACGCTGGAGCGACTCTACCGGACCATAACGCGCGACGGTCCAGTATTGCGCCTGCGCCTGGCGATCCAGCCGCGGTGCGGCACCGATGAAACCGATCCGCTCGCCATCCGACGCCTTGGCAAGCGGTGTCACGACGATTTCCAGTTCATTGCCACCCCGCGCAACAGTCAACGATAGCGGCTCTTCCGGGTGGGTGTGGATGACCTCGACCCACCCACCCCAGTCCGCCACCGGTTCACCGTCCGCGGCGATCACCCGATCTGCGGGCTGCAGTCCGGCGAGATCGGCCGGTAAGCCCGTCGTAACTTCTCCGATGACCGCCTCCAGAGTCGGCCGCTTTGGTGTGATGCCCAGCTCCCGCACCAGATCGGGGGAATCCGGGCTGGCGTCCGGGGCATCGAGTGCGACCTGGCGCACCGACCCATCAGGACTCACCAGTTCCATCTTTATCAGGGAACCCGCGACCACCTCGCGCAACAGCGCCAGTCCACCCTCCTCCCAGGTGCGGACATCGCGATCACCGATACGGGAAATCAGATCTTCGGCGACCACCCCCGCCTTGGCGGCTGGCGAATCCGGCTCGACCTGCCCCACGTAGGGCCGCAATCCGCTCATACCCACCATGAACATCAGCCAATAGGCAACCACCGCCAGCACCAGGTTCGCCAGCGGCCCTGCCAGCACGATAGCGCAACGCCGCCACAATGGCTGCGCATTGAAGGCATCCGCCGGCAGGTCGGTCCCCTCGGTCGGTTCATCACCCAGCATCTTGACGTACCCACCGAGCGGAATGGCCGCAATCACGTACTCCGTGGCATCTTGCCTGCCCCGCCAGCTCAACAGCGGACGTCCGAACCCGATCGAGAACCTTTCGACCCGCACACCACAGCGACGCGCCACCCAGAAATGACCGAACTCGTGCACAGTGACCAGAACGCCCAATACCAGAACGAAACCGAGCACCGACCAAAGGACCTGTATCACAATCCCTCACCCGTCATGTGAAACCCCTGCACCGCCACCTGCGCGAAGCTTCGCCGTACCTCACAATCGTCAAACATTGGACTCACGCCACCCGACTGCGTTCAACCAATCCCACCGCTGTCACGCGCGCGGCGGAGTCATCGGCGTAAATCTGCTCCAATTCGGTCGCCGGGTGGTGCGGGACGCTTTCCAAGGTCTGCTCCACCACCTGGGCTATGACGGTGAAGGGAATGACCCCGTCCAGAAAGGCCTGCACAGCCACCTCGTTCGCGGCGTTGAGGATTGCCGGCGCAGTCCCCGCCGCCCGCTCCGCCTTGCGTGCCAGGCCCAAACAGGGGAAACGGGACTCATCGGGAGGCTCGAATTCCGCGATGCCGAGATCGAACAGGCTCAGCCGCCGGGCGCCCGACTCGATCCGCTCCGGCCAAGCGAGCCCCCAGGCCAGCGGCACACGCATATCGGCGCTGCCCAATTGAGCCAGCAATGAACCGTCCACAAATTCCACCAGAGAATGAACGACGCTCTGCGGATGGATGACCACTTCGATCCGGCCGGCATCCAGCTGGAAAAGCCGCGCCGTTTCGATCACCTCCAGCCCCTTGTTCATCATGGTGGCGGAATCGACGGAGATCTTCGGTCCCATGGACCAGGTGGGGTGGGCGCACGCCTGTGCCGGTGTCTTGTCGCGCAGTGCCGCGACAGGGGTGCGCAGGAAAGGTCCGCCTGAGGCGGTCAGCCAGATACGTTCGACACCGCTCGCGCTCACATCATCGCCAACCCGGTACTGCGCCAGGCATTGCATCATGGCGTTCTGTTCACTGTCGACGGGGAGTAAAACGGCGCCGCTGCGCCGCACCCTGTCCATGAACAGATCACCCGCCATCACGAGGGATTCCTTGTTGGCGAGCAACACCCGCTTGGCCGCATCCACCGCCGCCAGGGTCGGGGCCAAGCCCGCGCTGCCGACAATGGCGGCCAGGACCACCTGCGCTTCGGACAGGCGTGCCACATCACACAAACCCGCGGCGCCTGCGCGCACCTCGACCTTGCATCCTCGTTGGGCAAGTTCCCTGCGCAGAGCCCGCGCGGCCGTTTCGCTCGCCATGGCGGCAAGCAGCGGCCGAAACCGTTCCGCCAGTCGCACCATATGGGCAACGTTGTCGTTCGCGGCGATCCCCACGACCCGGTAACGGTCGGGATGGCGTTCGATGATATCCAGAGTGCTGGCCCCGACCGAACCGGTGGCACCCAGAAGCGACACCCCGATCATTGCCAGTGCCCCCCAGAGACGGACGCCAACGTGAACAGCGCGACGCCCACCGGAGCGGCCGCACAGATGCTGTCGATGCGATCGAGCACTCCGCCGTGTCCGGGAAGCAGGCGGCCGCTATCCTTCACCCCCGCCTCGCGCTTTAACCAACTCTCCAAGAGGTCACCGACCACGCCGAATAAAGTCACCATGATACCGGCCCAGACCCAGAACACAGGGTGCCCGTGAGTAACGGGAGCCAGCGTGAGGCCGATGATCACCGCAGCCACGACCAGCGCGACGCCACCGGCAAGACCTTCCACGGTTTTTCCGGGGCTGACCGCCGGTAGCAACTTGTGCCGGCCAAAACGCCGTCCCACGAAGTAGGCGCCAGTGTCGCTCACCCAGATGACCACGAATAGCGCCATCAGCCATTCCGGGCCCGCCATTTCTCCGCGTAGGGCGACAAGCGACGAACCGGCGCCCACCAACAGTCCGGCCCCCAGGGCCGCCTTGCCCGGCCGCGACGTCAGCCAGCGCGAGGCGGAGCGTGGATATCGGATCAGCACCGGCACCACCGCGAGCCAACCGGCCAGACAGCAGACCGCAATGATGCGGATCACATCCGACCGACCCGCGGCCAGCACCCAGACCAGGGCCGCCACGATCAGGGCATAGAGGAATTGCGACGCCCGGAATTGCAGCCCGCTGAGCACGCCCCATTCCCGCGCCGCAAGTGCCGTGATTCCCACCACCATCCAGACGAAAATCTCGCCGGGAGCCGCCAGGACCACCCAGAACAGCGCCACCATCAGCGGCACCGCGGTCAAGACACGGCTGAATAGCATCAGCCGGCGGCGGAATCAGGGAGGCCCAGTTGTTCCGATGTGCGTCCGTAGCGGCGTTCGCGGCTGGCGTACCAGTCCAGCGCGCTCTGCCGCTCCTCGCGCCCGAATTCGGGCCACAGGCAATCACAAAAATAGAACTCGCAGTACGCAAGTTGCCAGAGCAGGAAGTTGCTGACGCGCCGTTCGCCCCCGGTCCTGATCAGCAGGTCCGGATCGGGGACACCGGCGGAGATCAGTTCGGCACCGAACAACTCCTCGTCGATGTCGTCACTCGCCAACTCACCCTCCGCGACCCGTTCGGCGAGGCGCCGGGCAGCTTGGGTGATGTCCCACCGGCCGCCGTAATTGGCCGCCACCATCAAGGTCATCCGGTCATTGTTGGCGGTGGCCCGCTCGCTGCGCTCGATCTCCTGCTGCAGATTACCGGGCAGGCCACTGGTATCACCGATCACCCGCAGCCGGATACTGTTTTCATTGAGACTGTCGGTTTCCTGGAGCAGCTTGCTGGCGAACAACTCCATGAGGAAGGAAACTTCCTCCTCAGGCCGGCGCCAGTTCTCGCTGCTGAAAGCGAACAGCGTGAGATACCTCACGCCGGCCTCGGCATAATGGCGCACCGTGTCGCGTGCCCGGTCAGCGCCGCGTCGATGCCCGGCAACACGCGGCATATGTCGGCGGCGCGCCCAGCGGCCATTGCCATCCATGATGATGGCGATGTGGTCAGGGATCGAACTCACGGCACGACCATTCCCTGCAAGCCGGCACGACGTGCAGGGTCCGGCTCACCGCGGCCAGCCGTTGCACCGGGCGCGACACGATGGATCATGATCTCCGGGCCGGCGACGCTGAGTCACACATCCAGCAGATCGGTTTCCTTGGCTTCGACAAGTTTTTCCACTTCGGCCACGTGCTGATCGGTGAGAGTCTGTACGCGTGCGGCAGCCCGCGTCTCATCGTCCTGGGAGATCTCCTTCTCCTTGACGAGTTCCTTGAGCATCGACAAGGCATCACGGCGTATGTTGCGCAGAGCGACACGACACTGCTCGCCTTCATTGCGCACCACCTTGGTCAGTTCGCGACGCCGCTCCTCGGTGAGGGGAGGTAATGGCACCCGAATCACCTGACCCGACGTGGCAGGATTCAGACCGAGGTCCGATTCACGGATCGCCTTTTCCACGACCGCCACCATCTGTTTTTCCCAGGGGCTAACCGTCAGGGTTCTGGCATCCTCGGCGCCGACGTTGGCTACCTGCTTGAGCGGAGTCGGGTTACCGTAGTACTCCACCATCAAGTGATCAAGTAGGCCCGGGTGAGCCCTGCCCGCGCGAATTTTCTTCAACCCATCCTGCAGCGCAGCCACACTCTTCGCCATCCTGCGCTCGGCGTCCTGCTGTACATCGTCGATCATCTGTCACCAACCCCTCCGCCCGCGCGGCGGCTTTCGCACTGTCACCCTAGCAGATCAGGGTCCCCACTGATTCGCCGCGGAATATCCTGGTCAGGGCACCCCTGGCGTCGAGATCAAACACCCGTATGGGCAGACCGTGATCCCGGCAAAGGACGATCGCCGCGATATCCATTACCTGCAGATCATCCGCGATCACCTGACGAAAACCGAGCCGCTCGTAGCGACGCGCAGCCGGCTCCCGCACCGGGTCAGCATCGTACACGCCATCGACCTTGGTGGCCTTTAATAGCATATCGGCCTGAATATCAATGGCACGCACGCAAGCAGCGGTATCCGTCGTGAAGTAGGGATTACCGGTACCGCCGGCGAACACCACTACTCGGGATTTTTCGAGATGATTCAATGCCCGGCGACGCACGAAGGGTTCCGCAATCCCGTCGATACGCAACGCAGACATCACACGCGCCGCCAAGCCATGCCGCTCGAGACTGTCGTGCAGCGCAAGGGCGTTCATGACCGTGGCGAGCATCCCCATGTAGTCGGCGGTTGCCCGATCCATGCCCGCTGCGCTGCGCGAGACACCCCGAAAGATATTGCCGCCGCCAATGACGATGCCGAGTTGTAAACCGGCCTGCACCGCCTCGGCGACATCGACCACCACCCGATCGATGGTATCCGGGTCGATGCCGTATCCATTCTGCGCGGCCAGCGCCTCTCCACTAACTTTCAGCAGTACCCGCTTGATCGCCACAGGTCTCTCCCTGACGCGGTGGATTTGACGCCGTGACCTTCAGGACTTGGCCTGTTCCATCACTTCCGCGACGAAATCCGATTCCTGCTTTTCGATTCCTTCTCCCACCTCCAGGCGCACGAATCGTATGACCTGGGCGCCGGCGGCCCTGAGCAGCTTTTCCACCTTGGTGTCCGGATCCTTGACGAACGGCTGACCCAGCAACGTCACCTCGCCGACGAATTTACGGATGCGCCCATCCACCATTTTCTGCTGAATGTCGTCCGGCTTACCGCTGTCCGCAGCCTGCGCCGCGTAGATTTCCCGTTCCTTGGCGATCAATTCCGGCGACAGATCGGACTCCTGAACGCACACCGGGCGGCTCGCCGCGATGTGCATCGCCAGATCGCGCCCAAGCTGCTCCTCGCCACCCCGGTACTGCACGACCACGCCGATGCGCACGCCGTGCTGGTACACGGCGAACTGGCTGTCCGGGTCTTCGCACAACGCCAAGCGCCGGATCTGGACGTTCTCACCCACCTTGCTGATCAGCGCCTGACGCGCCTGTTCGATCGTCCCCTCGCCAGCAATCGCAAGCCCGCCCAAGGCGTCGATGTCCGTCTGTCCGGCGGCAAGCGCCGTTGCGGCCACCAGATCAGCGAAGGCGACGAAATTCTCGTCCTTGGCCACGAAATCCGTTTCACAGTTCACCTCGACGAGCAGATGCGCCTTGTTATCCGGCGCACTTGCCACCGCCACGACACCATCCGCCGCGACCCGTCCCGCTTTCTTGTCCGCTTGCGCCTGACCGGACTTGCGCATGTTCTCGATGGCCGCCTCAATGTCGCCACCGCTTTCCACCAGTGCCCGCTTGCACTCCATCATGCCCAGACCGGTCCGGTCCCGCATCTCCTTAACTAGGCTGGCTGTGACCGTCATTTCAGAAAAACCTCGTCAATGTTGCTGTTTGCGCCGTCAAACCTGTCGCGGAACGCATCCTGAGTTTCCAATCAAAAAAAAAGGGGCAGCCCCCCTTTTTTCCGTCGTTTTCCGTCGACCGGTGACCGCGGTATCAACCGCGGTCACCATCGGGCTGCCATACCCGCCGACCCGGAACCACTGGTCGACGGATCAGGCCGACCCGTCCACAACCTCGACGAACTCATCCGTCGCGGCAGCCCGACCCACCGACCGGGCGGTGTTGATTGCTTCCGCGGCGGCGCTCAGATACAGATCAATGGCCCGAATCGAGTCGTCGTTGCCGGGGATGACGTAATCGATCCCGTCGGGCGGGTTGTTGGTGTCCACCACCGCCACGACCGGAATCCCGAGCTTGCCGGCCTCGGTCACGGCGATACTTTCGTACCCGACATCGATGACGAACAGCGCGTCCGGTCGGTCAGACATCTCCTTGATTCCACCCACCGAACGGGCCAGTTTGGCGTGCTCCCTGACCAATCCCTGGCGTTCCTTCTTGGACAACCGCTCGATCTTGCTGCTGGCAAACAGCTCCTCAAGACTGACCAAGCGATCCACGGAGTGCCGCACGGTGCGGTAGTTGGTGAGCATTCCGCCGAGCCAA
>JAYZWP010000398.1:0-2792 GCA_036142245.1 Pseudomonadota bacterium
CCGGGAACCCGGCCAGCGCTGGATCCCTGTCCTCTTCGACCGAAAGTGTCACATCGGGAAACAGCGTCCCCGGTCCGATCGTCGTGGACGGCGCGACGCAGCTAACCGGCGAAGTATCGGTCACTCCCCCGCTGATCGATCTTTCTCCCGGAACCGGGTCGGACATACCCGGCGGGGTAGTCGTCCTGAACGAGGGGCATGTCGATCCCGTTGTGCTCGGCACCCTGGAAAGCGTGCTGGTCGGTCTCACGGTGAGTTCCGGCGGCAGCCCTGTATCGTTGTCGGGCATCAGCCTCCTCGGCGAAAGCAACGTCACCATTCTCGGCGCATCGGTGGAAAACCCTCCCGCTGTCAATCCCGAAGTTACCAGCATAGTGACCAACGTCTCGACGCTGTACCTGGATTTCTCGATCCTCAGCGCGATGTCGGACCCCAATCAGGCCTCACCGGATTACTACTATTCGCTGACCGCCACTTCCGGCATCGTATTCGCAGTCGACGACCCAATACCGGAATGGATCTCCGAGCCCTTCACCCCGTTCATCGCCGGAGCCCAACCCGCGGTTATAAACGGGCCGAGCGTTCTGGCAATGACATCCACCGGGACGCTGCTGGACGGGCGCTTCGTCGCTGAGAGTATTTTCGTCGGTAACTACGCCGATCAGATTCATTCCGCGGCCGTGCCTGTCCCTCCCGCGGTTTGGTTTTTGCTGTCCGGCCTCGGCATGATCGGCACCGCCGGTCGCCGCTGCGACCAACGCGGGTGACCCAGCCTTATCCAGTCCGCGCCAGCAGACCGATCTGTGCAGTCGGCGCTTCAGTTCCCCAGCCGGGTGACCAGAACCGGGCAGTTGGCGTGGCGCAGCACCCGCTCCGTGGTGCTACCGAGCACAGCGTGCGCCAGACCTTCATGACCGCGAGTGGTCAGTGCGATGAGGTCACAACTCAATTGATCAGCCAGATCGACCAGTTCATCCGCCGCCACCCCGGTGCGCACTAATGAACTGATTTTGTCGGTGTCAGAGAAATGGGCCACCGTGAGTGCCACCAGCTTATCTTCCGCAACAGACCGCGCGCGCTCCACGTCCATCACCTGAGAGAACTGCGCCAGCGGTACGCCACGGCTCTCAATCACGTGACACAGCACGATTTCCGGGGAAAAGGCATTCCGCAGCGGGCGCAGCACCTCGAATACTCTCTCCGAGTAATCGGAAAGATCGATCGGAACCAGAATCTTGTGAATCATGACTTCTCCTCTGAGGACCGACCCGGTTGACACAAGTCGGGATGTCCGCTGGGCCGACGATAATAGAGCGTGACCCGGAACGGCGAAAACAGCGTCGTTATGGAACGATCACCATGATCACGGCCGCGTGGCTGTGAGCTCGGCGAGCCAGGTACCGCGGAGGGTGTGATCCGCGGTAAACCCGCTAACCCACCCTGCAAGAAGAACTCCTCGCACTGCCGTAGCCTGGATTGGTTCCAAAAGGGTGTAACCCGGCGGGTCGGCGTTTCCGCGCTCGTCGCGGTCGGGTTGATTCCACCGCGCCCGCCGGTTTGACGGCGGTAGCGACACCGCGGAGGGTGTGGCTCGCGCCGAAACCGCTAACCCACCACAAGCCTTCAGGTGACCCCGAAATCCGTGCGGTGCGCGCTACGGCAGCGCCGCGAACCGGGCCAGGTGATAGCGCGCGTCGCCAAACCAGCGGCTCAGCGCCGTCAGTCGCTTGAAATAGTGAGACGCCGCGTACTCGTCGGTGACCCCGATTCCGCCATGCAGTTGTACCGCCTCCTGCGCCACTCGGGTCCCCGCCTCACTGACGAACTGCTTGGCGGCCGACAGGTAGCGCCTGCGCTCACCGGCGTCCGGGAGTTGTACTTTCACGGCGGCCATGTAGGCCATGGAGCGGCTCTGCTCGGTCGCGACGAACATATCCACAGCGCGGTGCTGAAGTGCCTGAAAAGCGCCGATCGGCATCCCGAACTGCTTGCGGGTCTTCAGATATTCGACCGTCAGATCGGTGACCGCCGCCATACAGCCGACCGCTTCGGCACACACCGCGGCGATCCCCGCATCCAGCGCCCGCTCCAACGGTTCGAGTCCGTCGCCCTCGACGCCGATCAGCGCCTCCCCACCCACGGAAACCCCATCGAGCCGCAGTTCCGCCGCACCGCCACCATCCAGCGTGCGGTAGCTGCGCCGGGTCAGACCCGGCGCATCCGCCGGGACCAGAAACAGCGAAATCCCTTGCCGATCGGCGGGCCCGCCACCGGTACGGGCTGACACGACGAAAAAATCAGCCACGTGGCCACCCAGCACCACGGCCTTTTCACCGCTGAGCAGATACCCGCCCGCGTCCCGCTCGGCTGCGGTTCGCACCCGCGCCGGATCGTAACGTCCTTGCGGTTCCGCGTAGGCGAGCGCGAGCTTATGCCTGCCACCCGCCACTCCGTCGATCAGTTCTGCGTGTCCTGTCTCGGGCAGATGCGGCAGCAGCACGCCCCCCAGCACCGCCGTCGGCAGGTAGGGCTCCAGCACCAGGCCGCGGCCGAAAGCTTCCATCAATACCAGGGTGTCGACCGGCGAGCCGCCGAAACCGCCGCTGGATTCGGGCAGCGTGAGACCCAACCAGCCGAGTTCAGCAAAGGTAGCCCAGTGATCGTCGCTGAAACCCGGTTCGCCGCTGGCCAACTGGCGGCGCTGCTCGAAGCCGTACTCCTTCTCGACGAACCGTTCCGCGCCATCCTTGAGCATCCGCTGCAGGTCGTTGAATTCGAAATCCATGGCCGCC
>JAYZWP010000399.1:0-4698 GCA_036142245.1 Pseudomonadota bacterium
CTCACCGGGTGAGTGTTGACGTCAGCCGGGACTCGTACACCATCCTGACTGCCCACGCGGGGCCGATCCGCCCCCGAATCGCCCGGTTATTGCCTGTCGGTCCCGTCGGTCCCGGTCAGCCGGCACTGCCGACCAACTCCGTCACCGATTCGTCGCCTTTCGGCACGCCCCCGCCGGCGCGATCCGCTTTGTTCAGGAATTTCATCGACTCCGGCAGTGGCGGCCAATGCGGCATCATCAGCCAGAGCCGCAACAGGTGACGCTTTTTGGCCGGATCAGGGTGGTCCTCGTAATCGCCGCGGGCGTGAAACAGCTTGCGGTTGTTCAGAAACTGAATGTCGCCCGGACGCAGATCCATTTCCAGCCGCACCTGTGGGCGCACGGCGATTTCGTCGAGCAGCGCCATCGCCTCACGTTCGGCGTCGCTGAGTTCCTCCGTGCTGCCCGACCCCCGTCCGACGATCGCTGCCGGCAGATAGAACGAGTAGCACGCGCCCGCTTTTTCGGCGTACACGGGGAGGCGGTGAGCGGTCCGGTTGCCGCCGGGACCCGTGCCCGGACCGCCATAGTGGTACCCCCGATACAACACCTCGAGCAGATCGGGCCGCTCCTCCAGGAGGATATTGCGGATCATCATTGAACTCATGATCCAGCTCTCGCCGCCGTGCTTGGCCTCCCGCAGGCAGAGCAGCCCCGTCACGTCAGCCGGGTCCATGTGCACCTCGATCGGTCCTCCGGCGGTGTAGTAGCGACCCTTTCCGCCGATGTCCTTCACGTGACCGATGCGGTCACCCAAGTGGCTTTGTGACACCCCGACACCCAGGTGGGTACCGATGCCCCAGAAAATGATGGCGAATTCCTCGCTGCTGTACTTGTCGATATCGAGTCCCTTGAGCAGCACGAAACCGCGGCCGGAGCTGAGAATCCGGCCCATCTGGTTCAGGTCCTGCGCCAATGCCGGCAGATCGAAATCCTCCGCCGTTATGTCATCGAGCAGCCGATCTCGTTGCCGCACCGAACGCATCGCTCTGTCGATATCGGCGATGGCCGCATCCGAGAAGTGGTAAACCCATTCCTGATTGTGCGCGTAGTCGGTGCCGAGCCAGACATCGGGACCGCTCACCGGTTGTCGTGCGCTGGTCATGAGTGATTCCTCCTGCCGTGTCATCCTCTCGTGCCCGGACTGCCCGCGGCAGACCGTGTCGGGATATCGGTTTTTCAAGGGCAACGCCGTTGCCCGCGCAACGCCAGTATATCCGCTACCATGCGTCACGGCGTCCCGGCCCTGGCGGCCGGATCGGGGGGTGGCGGCAGGTATTTCAGAACGACAGAACTGAGACGGGGAGAGGAATATGGAACGCAATATCGGGGTCATCGGTCTGGGCAGTCTCGGCGCGGCCATGGCGGCGCGGCTGGGGGAAGACGGCTGGAAGGTTCACGGGTACGACATCGACCAACGGCGTCTGGCCGCCGCGGCGACACAGGGTGTTATCGCCGCACGCTCGCCCGCCGAAGTTGCCGCTGCATGCGAGGTGATACTGCTCTCCCTGCCGGACTCGGACGCCGTCGAGGCGGCCTGTCTCGGTGACCAGGGGGCGGCGCGCGCCGCGCGCGACGGGCAACTGATCATCGACACCACCAGCGGTTATCCGCCGCGCAGCCGTGCCATCGCCGCGCAACTCGCTTCGCGGGGGGTGCGTTATGTCGATGCCGCGATCACGGCACCGGCCGGGGGGGCCAACGCCGTCAGGCAGGGGGCGCTCACCTTTATCGTCGGCGGGGCGCAAGCGGATGTCGAGGCGGCGCGACCGGTGCTCGAGCTGCTGGGGAGCCGGCTGTTTCACGTGGGTCCGCTCGGCGCGGGTCAGATCGTGAAGCTGGTCAACAACACCTGCGCCGCGATTGCCAGCATCGCCACGCTCGAAGGGCTCTTGGTGGCGGCGAAACACGGCCTCGATCTGTGGCAGAACCTGGAGGTCATGCGGGTTGGAACCGGCCACACCGCCTTCGCGCGCCACCCGCGGTTGCTCATGGAGCGCGATCGGCCGGGTGCCCATATCGGGCTGATGACCAAGGATGTCGCCTACATGTCCCGCCTGGCGCAGGAAGCGCGGGTGCCCTTGCCGGTCGGGGATGCGGCCGGGCATCTCTACCGCATGGTCGAAAGGGAGGTGGGTGCTGACGCCGGCATCATGAAGATTGCCGATGTGATGGAGCGCTGGGCGGACGCCCGGCTCACCTTCCATCCAGGTGATGAAACCGATGCACGGCGTGAAACCTTCGCCAGCAACGACTGTGTCGTCGGCCTCATCGGTCTGGGCAACATCGGTGAAGCGGTCAATGACATCTTCCAGCAGGACGGGGTCGAGGTCTGGGGTTATGACATCGACCCTGATGCCCTGGCACGGGCCGCGGCCAGGGGACTGCATGCCACCGGTTCACCGCGGGAGGTGGCGCAGCACGCGCAGGTCGTGATTCTGGCGCTACCGCAGTCCAAGGTGGTGCGCGAGGTGCTGTTCGGTGAGGGAGGTGTTGCCGAAGCGGACAATCCGGGGCTGCTGGTTGTGGACACCACCAGTGGCTATCCGGATGAGACCCGGGGGTTTGGCGCCCTGCTCGCGGAGCGCCGGATGCGCCTCATCGATGCGGCCATCACCGGGGAGCGGGGCGGTGCCTTTGCGATCCCGGAACGCAATCTGACCTTCATTGTCGGCGGTGAAGCCGCGGATGTGCTGGAAGCACGCCAGGCGCTGGATCATTTCAGCAGTCACCTGTTCCACCTCGGATCGCTCGGCGCCGGCCAGATCGCCAAGATGGTTAACAACATGGTTTGCGCCGTGGTTGGCGTCGGTATCGTCGAGGGGTTGCTGGTGGCGGCCAAGCTGGGCGTGGATTACCAGAAAGCCGCCGAAGCGATGGACCAGGGCACCGGTGCGAGTTTCTGGACGCACAACCGGGCGCTGTTGAATCCGGAGCCGATGACGGGCGGGTTTTACGTCGGCCTGATGACCAAGGACCTGCGACAGATGTCCCGGTTCGCGCATGACAGCGGGGTACCTAACCCGCTGGGCGACCTGACCTATCACCTGTACCAGCTGTTCTGCCGGGATCTCGGCTACTTCGGCGGCATCGCGCAGAAGATCGAGGTGATGCAGCGGTGGGCGGGCATCCGGTTGGACGGGCAGTCGCTGGAATTGGAGGATCTGGAGTAACAACCGCTAAATTGCGCGGGCGCTCATCTGCCGGGCGATGTAATCGGCCTGGCGCAATGCCAGGGTGACGATGGTCAGGGTCGGAGGCGCCGCCCCGGTGGTGACGAACTGACTGCCGTCGGAAATGAACAGATTTTTCAGGTCGTGGCTCTGGCCGAAGCCGTTGCAGACACCGGTTTGCGGATCGTCGCTCTGACGGCAGGTGCCCAGATTGTGCAGCGCCGAGGTGCCGTGACGGGTGTAGACCTTGTCCGCGCCGAGGGACTCGAACAGTTCCGTCAGCCGCCGGTTGCCGTAGTGCAACGCGGCCCAGTCGTTGGCGTGGTAATGCTTGCGGATGCGCGGCACCGGCAGGCCGTGGGCGTCCTTTTCCTGCGGGTCGAGGGTGATGCGGTTGGCGGCTACCGGCAGGTCGCCCGCCAGCGCGACGGCTGCCGCCGCGTTGGGGTAGGACTCCATCACGGTGGCGTACTCGGCGCCCCAGCCCTGCGGGTCCAGCTCGTTCGGGAATGCCGGCAGGTGGATACCGCGCGGCGCGTAGATCACGCCGCCGAAAAAACCCCGGTCGGGGTCGTTGTCGTTGTCGTCCTGTACCAGTGCCGAGTAGGTGGCGCCGCGGTAGTTGTGCACCGGTCCGGGCATGATGGCCGCGGCCCGGCCCAGGATATCGATCATGTAATAGCGGCCCACGGCGCCGGAGCGGTTGGCGAGGCCCTCGGGAAATCGCGCGGAGTCGCTCATCAGCAGCAACCGCGGTGTCTCGATGCCGTTCGCCGCCAGGCAGACGGCGCGCGCCCGTTGGCGCTGCTCGTTACCCGTCGCATCGCGGTAGATCACCCCGGTGACGCGGTCATTGGCGTCGTGCTCGACACGCACCGCCATGCAACCGTCGCGCAGTTCGAACTTTCCCGTGGCCTGGGCTTTCGGCAGTTCGGCATAGACCGGCGACCACTTCGCCCCCACCACGCAGCCGGACGCGCAAAAGCCCATCTGCCGGCAGCCGGCGCGGCCGTCAAAGTCGGAGGTGTTGATGGCCATGTGGCCGTTCGAAACCTGCCGGTAGCCGATACGCCGCGCCCCCGCCTTGAACACCAGGGAATGGTTGTGGTCCGGCAGAAACGGCCTGCCGGCGCGCCCGGTCACGTTCAGCCGCGCCTCGGCCCGCTCGTACCAGGGCTCAAGTTCCTCATAGGTGAGCGGCCAGTCCGCCAGGTCGGCGCCGGGTATCGCTCCCCACCGGGTCAGCGCCTTCAACTCCCAGGGTTCGCGCCGTAACGCGACTGCGCCCCAGATCAGCGCCGTGCCGCCCACGGTCTTGGAGATGTAGGTCGGCAGTCGGGGATTGAGCATCCCTTCGGAAATCCGCCGATCGGACCAGTGGATGCGGCGAAACATCTCCTGCTGGTCCTGCACGATCGGTACCCGCCGGCCCGCCTCCAGACAGACGACCGGGATACCGGCGGCACACAGCTGCGCCGACAGGGTG
>JAYZWP010000400.1:0-3550 GCA_036142245.1 Pseudomonadota bacterium
CGAATTATCTTGTCGTGGGACGCCCCATCACCCAGGCTGCGTCCCCGGGCGCGGCGCTGGCGGCGATGCATGCCGAACTGGATCGCGCATTTAAATCCGAGCGTGCGCGATGATATCGGATCCACAGTGGTGGAGCGGATTGGCGAAGCCCAGAATCCTGGTGGTCGGCGATGTGATGCTGGACAGATACTGGTCCGGCGAGGTCGACCGTATCTCGCCGGAGGCACCGGTACCGATCGTGGCGGTTCGTGATGAAGAGGAGCGGCTGGGCGGCGCGGCCAACGTGGCCTGTAATATTCGTCGCATGGGTGGGCAGTGCGAGTTGTTGTCGGTAGTCGGGGACGATGCGGCCGGCGAGCGGCTCAGGCAGCTATTGACGGACGAGTCCATTGCCGCCACCCTCGAGGTGGAGCGCGGAATGCGCACGACGGTCAAGCTGCGGGTGCTGGCGCGCCATCAGCAGTTGATCCGGCTCGATTTCGAAAAACCGCCCGGCAAAGAGGTGTTGCGGGACGTCGCTGGCCGTTATGTGCAATTGATTGATGCGGCGGACGCGGTGCTCTTGTCGGATTATGGCAAGGGTGGTCTCACCCATATGCGCGACATGATCCAGCGGGCGCGGGAGCAGGGCGTGCCGGTCATGGTCGATCCGAAGGGCAGGGACTTCGACCGTTACAGGGGCGCGCACACCATCACCCCCAATCGCAAGGAATTCGAGCTGGCTGTGGGCGAATGGCGCGATGAGGCGGATCTTGAACAGCGTGCGATGACCCTGATCAGGCGACTCGACATTGACCAGATACTGCTGACCCGAAGTGAACAGGGCATGACGCTGTTCCGGCGGGATGGTTTCGTCCACAGTGACGCGGCGACCGCCCGCGACGTGTTTGACGTATCCGGTGCCGGTGACACGGTGATTGCTGCCTTTACCCTGTGTCACGCCGCTGCTGTGCCGGTGACACAAAGCATGCGTTTCGCCAACGCCGCGGCCGGCGTCGTTGTCAGCAAGTTGGGCGCGACCGCCCCCACGCTCGATGAGATAGCGGGGGAGTTGCGTCGTATCGGTACGAACCAACCAAACGCGGACTGACCGAGGCGGGAATGTACATAGTGACCGGTGGTGCCGGCTTCATCGGCTCGAATATCGTGCGTGCCCTGAACGAACGGGGTGTTGCGGATATTCTCGTCGTCGATGATCTCAGCGATGGGATGAAGTGTCTGAACCTGGTCGGTTGCCGTATCGCCGATTATCTCGATAAAGCGGAGTTGCCGGAACGCCTAGCCACCGGTTCGCTATCTCCGGTGGACGCGATTCTCCACCAGGGCGCCTGTTCCGACACCATGGAACTGGATGGCCGCTACATGATGCGCAATAACTACGAATACTCCAAAGCGTTGCTGCACTTCTGCCTGGACCGCGGTGTGCCGTTGCTGTACGCTTCGTCCGCCTCGGTCTATGGCGCCGGACGAGTCTTCAGCGAAGAGAGTTGTAACGAGGCGCCGCTGAACGTTTACGGCTATTCGAAGTATCTGTTCGACGACTATGTCCGCCGCGTCACGGCTTCAGCACGGACGCAGGTTGCCGGATTCCGCTATTTCAACGTCTACGGACCCGGTGAGGCGCACAAGGGACGGATGGCCTCCGTTGCCTTCCACTTCATCAACCAGTTACGGTCGTCGGGCAAGGTACGGCTGTTTCGCGGCAGCGGTGGCTATGCCGACGGGGAGCAGCGTCGTGACTTCGTCACGGTAGAGGACGTCGCAGCCGTGAACCTGTACGTTCTCGACCATCCTCACATCGGCGGTATTTTCAATGTCGGGACCGGCAGAGCGGGGAGTTTCAACGAAGTGGCCGAAGCGGCCATCAATGCCTGGCGGAACAGCCTGGGTGAGTCGGAACTGACGCTGGAAGACATGATCGCGGCGGGATTGATTGAGTACATTCCGTTTCCGGAGGGACTCGAAGCGCGTTACCAGAGCTACACGCAGGCCGATATCGCGGCTCTTCGGGCCGCCGGCTACGACCAGCCGTTTCAGCCCGTTTCCGAGGGTGTCAGACGGTATGCTGATGCGCTGCTGTCCGGCTGAGATTGCGCCGCTCGTAGTCAGGCAGGCGGGGTTTCCAGAAGGCGCTTTTCCCAGGCAAGCGCTGTACGCACGATGAGGTCGAGATCGTTGTAGCGGGGTTCCCAGCCCAATACCCGCCGAATCCGACTGTTATCGGCCACCAGTGCCGGGGGATCCCCGGCCCGACGCCCGGTGGTCTCGGCCTTGATCTCAATCCCGGACACCCGGCGCACCGCCTCCACGACCTCCTGCACGCTGTAGCCGTGCCCGTATCCACAGTTCAAGGTGACGGAAGCCCCGTCGCGGCCGAGGTAGTCCAGACCGGCGAGATGCGCTTCGGCCAGATCCTCCACGTGGATGTAATCCCGCACGCAGGTGCCATCTGGCGTATCGTAATCGGTGCCGAAAATCTTCATTCCGGGGCGCTTGCCGACGGCGCATTCGGATGCGACTTTGATCAGATGGGTCGCCTCTGGAGTCGACTGTCCGATACGGGATTCCAGATCGGCACCGGCGACGTTGAAGTAACGCAGAATCACATAACGCAGATTGCCTGCCGCGGCGGTGTCCATGAGCATCTGTTCACTCATCCGTTTCGACCAGCCGTAAGGGTTGATCGGCGCGGTGGGAACGCTTTCGTCCACCGGGATGATATCCGGGATGCCATACACGGCTGCCGTGGACGAGAAGACGAACTTGTCGATACCGGCTGTTACACACGCTTCAATCAGTCCGAGGGTGTTGCGGGTGTTGTTACCGTAGTACTTCAGCGGGTCGGCGACGGACTCCGGTACCACGATATGGGCGGCGAAGTGGAGTACGGCGTCAAACTGATGTTCCGACAGGAGTTGACGCAGCTTCTCCCCGTCGGCCAAGTCGCCGGTCACCAGCTCTCCGTGCAGCACACTGGAGCGAAACCCGGTGCTCAGGTTGTCGTACACGATGACGTCGTGTCCGGCTGCACCGAGTTGCCGGACGACATGGCTGCCAATGTAACCGGCTCCGCCGGTGACCAGAAATTTCACTGCTTATTCCATCTCGGCTGTGTGGACGATACGTCAGTGTAAAAGGCGTGAATCGGCATGAGACCGGCGCACCTTCCCCACTTCGCGGCCGCGATTGAAGCGACCAACCAGATCGGGCGAAACGCTAACACGCTTCGCCGTGACGAGCAGCGCTCACGATGCCATCGCGAATCAGATAGGCGAGCACGGTGTCAACGCATCGATCCACTGACATTTCGGCAGTCGGGAGGTGAATCTCCGGGTTTTCTGGCGGCTCGTAGGGTGAGGATATTCCAGTGAATTCCGGGATATCGCCGGCACGCGCCTTCACGTAAAGGCCCTTCGGGTCACGCTGCTCGCAAACCGTCAAAGGAGCATCAACGTAGACCTCGATGAATCGGCCTGCGGGGGCTTTCTCCCTCGCCAGCGCACGATCCTGCCGAAATGGAGAGATGAATGACACCAACGTAATGATGGAT
>JAYZWP010000401.1:0-4092 GCA_036142245.1 Pseudomonadota bacterium
GCGCGGGAAGGGGTCGTGCTACAGAGCGCCGCAAAACGCTATGAATGGTGTTTCACAATCCGTAGCACTTGGGTTGTGCCTGGGCAGTTGATGACGGCTCACCCTTCAGGAACCACTGATCGATCTGTTTTTCTTCGACCATAAAGGAAAATCTCTTACCCCATGGTTAACAACCGAGCCGCCGCGCGGGCATGTTGTCACTGTTCGGGATTAGCGGTAACGGCCAGTCGCCGGTTGCAGCGGTCGTGGATATTGTTGGGCAGATCGTTTCAGGTGATCGAGGGTATCGAGTTCGCTAGTTCCGGCGCATCGCTTAAAGTTTGTCAACAGTAAGGTTCAAGCGGAGGGTGGCATCATGGAACGAGGTACCGCTGTTCAGGTCAGGGTGATCTAGCCGTGGCGTCGCATTCGTCAATTCCGGACATGGTCGATCCTGACATCAGAATACTCGACGCGGTTGTTATCGGTGCCGGGTTCGGGGGGCTCTACGCGCTGCATCTGCTGCGCGGCATGGGGCTGAAAACCCGGGTTTACGACGCGGCCGATGGCGTGGGCGGCACGTGGCGCTGGAACGGCTATCCCGGGGCGCGGGTCGATTTTCCGGGCGGGCCTTTCTACTGTTACACCTTCTCCGAGGAGTTGGTGCGCGAGTGGGAATGGAAGGAGACCCAGCCGGACCAGGCGTCGGTGCTCGCCTACCTCGATTTCATGGCCGACAAGTTCGACCTGAAACGGGATATTCAGCTCAACACCTGGGTGACCGGCGCCCGCTTTGACGAGGCCGCCCAGCGCTGGCGGGTGGAGACCGACTCGGGCGAACGGGCCAGCGCGCGCTATCTGGTCTGCGCCGTGGGCACGCTGTCGGCGGCGTTCAAACCGGATATTGCGGGGATCGACTCGTTCGCGGGCGAGTGCTACCACACCGGACGGTGGCCGCAGACGGGGGTGAGCTTCGCCGGCAAGCGGGTGGGGGTCATCGGTACGGGATCTTCCGGGGTGCAGGCGATCCCGATCATTGCACGGGAGGCGGACCACCTGACCGTGTTTCAACGTACCCCCCAGTACACGCTGCCGGCGGGTAACCGTCCGCTGGACCCCGACTTCTTGCGGGAGATCCGGGAGAACTGGCCGCGGGTGCGCGAGTCGATGCTGCACTCGCTGTTCGGTGCCCCGTTCGGTTTGCCTGAGCGTTCCGCCCTGGAAGACACCCCGGAGCAGCGCCGTGCGGTTTACGAGGCGCTCTGGCAGCAGGGCGGACTGGGGATCGCCTTTGCGAGCTATAACGACATCCTGTTCAACGCCGAGGCGAACGACACCCTATCGGAATTCGTGCGGGACAAAATTCGCCAGATCGTGCGTGATCCGGACACGGCCCGCAAGCTGCTCCCTGACTATTACCTCGGCACCAAGCGGCAGATTCTGGACACCGGCTACTATGAGACGTACAACCGCGACAACGTGACCCTGGTGGACCTGCGCGCGGACCCGATCGAGCGTATCACCCGCGGCGGAATCACGACCCGGGAGGCGGATCATCCCCTGGATATGCTGGTGCTTGCCACCGGCTACGACGCCGTCACCGGCGCGCTGCAGAGGCTCAATCCGGTCGGTCGCGATGGCGTTTCGCTCAAGGAGCGGTGGCGCGATCGGTTCTGTACCTATCTGGGCATGACCATCCCGGACTTCCCCAACCTGTTCATGATCCACGGCCCCGAGTCGCCCTCGGTACTGTTCAACATGCCTCTTGGGGCGGAACTCGAGGCGGAGTGGATTCGCGACTGTGTCGCGTTCATGGAGAACGAGGGAATCGGGGCGATCGAACCGGCACCCGGGGTGGAGCGGGCCTGGGGAGAAGAGGTGGCTGAAGTGGCCAGCCATACACTGTTTCCCCATACCGAATCCTGGTACACCGGGGCCAACATTCCTGGCAAGCACCGACAGTTCGCGGTGCATCTCGGCGGCCCGGCCTATTTCCAGCGGCTTACCGACGCGGCCGAGAAGGGTTACGACGGGTTTGTGCTGGAGGCGATCGGCGGCGATCAGACAGATGACTGACCTGGTTGGGCGAACCGCATCGACAGATCAACGGCCAATACGTCCTTGGTAAGTGCCCCGACGGAGATGAAATCGACACCGGTGTCCGCGATGGAGCGAACCGTCTCCAGGGTCACGCCGCCGGAGGCTTCCAGCCGGGCGCGCCCCGCGGTCAGGGCGACGGCTTCGCGCATCTGCGCCAGGGAGAAGTTGTCCAGCAGGACGTAATCCGCCGCGGCGGCGAGCGCCTGCTCGAGTTCCCGCAGGTCTTCCACCTCCACCTCGACGAAGACGCCCCGCGGACGGCACGCCTGGGCTTCCCGTATCGCCGCGCTGATGGAGCCCGCCGCGGCGATATGGTTCTCTTTGATGAGAATGCCGTCGTAGAGGCCCCTGCGGTGGTTGCTGCCGCCGCCGCAGCGCACTGCGTATTTCTGCGCCAGCCGCAGACCCGGAAGGGTCTTGCGTGTGTCGAGAATGGTTGCCCCTGTACCAGCGACCGCCGCGACGAAACGCCGCGTGACGGTCGCCGTGCCCGACAGCAGTTGCAGGAAGTTGAGGGCGGTGCGTTCACCGGTGAGCAGGGCGCGGCTCGGTCCTTCCAATTCGCAGAGCGTGAAACCGGATGCCAGATGTGCGCCATCCTCGGCATGCCAGCGCAGCGTGATGCGCGAGTCCAGCTGCCCGAACACCTCCTCTGCCCAGGCGCTGCCGCACAGCACCGCCGGTTCACGGCAGAGAATGGTGGCGCACAGCCGGCTGTCGCGGTCTATGAGCTGGGCCGTGAGATCGCCGTCACCGATATCTTCCGCGAGCGCGTCGGCGACCTGCGGGGCGATGGCAGCCCGGGTTGCGGTGTCGGGGGTCAAATGGTGTCCCGCTTGCGGTGGCTCTGGAAATAGTTCTGCTTGAGGCTGACGGCGACACCGGTGAGCAGCAGCAGGCTGATGATGTTGGGCACGAACATCAGTACATTGGCGATGTCGGCAAAGTTCCACACCAGCGTGAGTGGCACGCTGGCACCCACCACCACCATGGCGACATAGAGCAGACGGTAGGGGAGCACCGCGGCCGGCCCGAACAGGAACAGGGCACAGCGATCGCCGTAGTAGGACCAGGCAATGATGGTGGAAAACGCGAAGAACACCAGTCCGCCCCCGACGATGATGGCCCCGGGGGTGCCCAGCACTGCGCTGAAGGCGTGGGCCGACAGGGCGGCCCCGGCGAGTCCTTCCGGCCGGGCGTCACCCCAGTAACCGCCGATAACGATCACCAGAGCAGTCAGCGTGCAGATGCAGAGGGTGTCGATGAACGGCTCCATCATGGCAACCAGACCTTCCCGAACCGGTTCGTTGGTGGCCGCGGCAGCGTGGGCGATCGGCGAGGAGCCGAGTCCCGCCTCGTTGGAGAACACCCCCCGGGCGACTCCGTACTGAATGGCCGCGCCGATGGCGCCGCCTCCGGCAGCGGCCGGGTTCAGCGCGAGATTGAAAATGGTGACAAACGCTTCGGGGATCTTGGCGGCGTTCAACAGCAATATGATCACTGCGCCGCTGCAATACGCGATTGCCATGAAGGGGACGATTACCGAGGCGACCCGCGCGATGGAGCGGATGCCGCCCAGAATCACCAGCGCCACGGCCCCGGCCAGAATGAATCCGACCAGCACGGAGGCTTCGGCGATGGCGGGATGCAGATAACGTAGTCCATCCACGACGGAGTTGGCCTGCACCATATTGCCGATGCCGAAGGAGGCGATCAGGGTAAATACCGCGAACGTCGCCGCCAGGCGCGGCATCCCCAGCCCATTGCGCAATGTGTACATGGGGCCGCCGGCAACGCTGCCGTTCGGCAACGTGTCGCGATAGTGCAGCGCCAGCGTGCAGGATGTGAATTTGGTCGCCATACCGACCACCGCGGTAACCCACATCCAGAACACGGCCCCCGGTCCACCCAGACTGATTGCGGTCGCCCCGCCGGCGATATTGCCCGTGCCGACGGTTGCCGACAGGGCGGTGGACAGGGCCTGGAAGTGCGTGATGTCTCCGCGCACCCCGG
>JAYZWP010000402.1:0-4557 GCA_036142245.1 Pseudomonadota bacterium
CCAACGAAAAACTGCGCGAAGTTTTGCGATCGAGTGAGCGGGAACAATTACGGTGGGTTACGCCCTGTCGGGCTAACCCACCCTACGATGAATCGGGGATGTTCCACCCAGCGTAAATTCACCCCTCTCGTAGGGTGGGTTAGCGGCAGCGCCGCGTAACCCACCGTTCGCACCGTACCGGCCCTCGTCAGGAGCCGAACAAACCGCCCGCCTGCGCCAGGGCGGTCACGGGAACGACTTCCACCCCATCGGCGAGCGGATAGCGCCGGGTTCCGGGGTAGACCACGGCGATTCGCGCGAGCCCCAGGTCGTTGAGGGCGATCCTCATCGACGAAGTCATGCGTGGCGCATCGCCGCGTTTGCACTCCACGCCTCAGGATCAGGTCGATTTCCGCCCCCCTGATAGCTTGTCCGGCCTCCCATGAAAATCCCGCATTCACTACCGGATTTTCATGGTGAATTCGTCGTCACGCCTTGCGTTTCCGGAAAACTCCGAATACCGCTACCGCCCGGTGCTCCGAATCGTTGCGATGGTCACCCCCGCCACCAGCAGCGCGGCGGCGAAGACGCCGAAGTAAACCGGCATGCCGAGCTGAAGCTGCACCAGAGCCCCGGTGATGAGGGGGCCGAGGATGGTGCCGACCCGGCCGATGCCCAGCGCCCAGCCGACGCCGGTGGAGCGCGCGGCGGTGGGGTAGGTGTTGGTGGCCAGCACGTTGATGCCGACCTGATTGCCGAAGACGAAGAAGCCGGCGAGGAAGGTGAGGGCCAGCACCAGGGCCGGCGCCTGACCGAACTGACCGATCAGCAGCACACACAGGGCGGCGCTCAGGAAGTAGCCACCCAGAGCGACGCGGGTGGAGACCCGCGCCATGATCCAGGCCAGGGCGAAGGGGCCGATGGCGCCACCGAGGTTGAGATAGACGGAAGCCACCGCCGCCCGCTCGAAATCGTAGCCGGACTGCACCAGCAGCGACGGTATCCAGCTGATGAGCATGTACATGGCCATGAGGTTGACGAAGAAGATCAGCCACAGGCGCAGCGTGTCAAGCACATAGCCGGGATCGAACAGCCGCCGCACAGAGAGCCGGGGCGCTTCCTGGTCGGCATCCTCGCCCATGGTGACGCGGGCGTCGGTATCTACCGGCACACCCATACGGTTGAGCAGACGGTGCAGCGCAGCGTGACGTGTCGCTCCGCGGCCCAGCAGAAACCGGGGCGATTCCGGCAGGTAGCGCAGCAGCACGACGAGCAGCAGTAACGGCAGCACCCCGCCGATGAGGAACAGCGGCCGCCAGCCCAGGGTGGGGATGATCTGCCCGGCGAGCAGGCCGCTCGCCATGCCGCCCAGCGGAAAGCCGAGAAACACGGCGGCAACGGTGAGGTTGCGCAGCCGACGCGGCGTGAACTCGGTCATCAGCACGACGATGTTGGGCAGCGCCCCGCCGAGCCCCAGGCCCGCCAGAACCCGCAGGATGAGCAGTTGCTCGAAACTGCGCACGAAGGCGGTGAGCAGGGTAAAGACGCCGAACAGCAGCACGCTGAGTTCGATGGTGCGCTTGCGGCCGAACCGGTCGGCAAAAGGGCTCAGGATGAGCAGACCCAGGGTCATGCCCACCAGGCCGCTGGAGAAGACCAGCCCCAGCCGCGCAGCGGGGATGGCCAGCTCCCGCGACAGCACCGGCCCGGCGTGGGCGATGATCTGCACGTCGAACCCGTCCAGCAGGGCGACGCCGCTGCACAGGATCAGCGCCAGCCATTGCAGGCCGCCCAGCGGGCGCGCGTCGATCTCCTCCCCGATATCGATTTCCCGCATGGAGACTCAGTGTTTCCAGGGATGATCGGCCGACGCGATGTCCGGCCAACCGTTGTTGTTGTGGCAGAACGTTAGCACCGCCGGGCGCGGTCGGCGTCTCCCGCGCGGTGGCCTACCAGTGACGGGGATCGTTCAGCGACACGGCGCAGCGTACGGTGCCGACGACGGTGGCGAGTGCACCGGGTTTCAGTTCCAGCGCCATCCAGGCTTCCGGGTAGGGTAACGGATAGGGCGGTTCGAGGTGGTGGCCGGCGGCAAAACCGAACCGGCTGTAGTAGCGGGGGTCGCCCAGCACCAGCACGATTTCCACGCCGCGCTCGCGGAGTAACGCGATGCCGCGATCGACCAGCGCGGCGCCGATTCCCTGGCCGTGGCGGGCCGGAATGACAGCCAGCGGACAGAGGATGGAGCCGCTTGCCTGCGCGTGACCGCTGACGGTCACGGCGCTGAAAATGACGTTACCGAGCACTTCGCCCTGCTCTTGCGCGACCAGCGACAGCAGCGGCCGAGCCGACGGATCGGTGAGCAGATCGACCGCGAGTTGCGACACCGCCGGCCCCTCCTGCGGGCCGAAGGCACTGCGATGGACCGCCCGGATCGCTTCATGATCGTGCTCATTCGAATCGCGGATCTGCACCGTCACCTCCCTTCCCGCTCAACAGCTGCGCCAGCACGACCGCCTGATTGTGCTGCCGGTCACGGGCGCCGTACAGCAGGGTGATTATCGGAACCGCCGCCAGGGTTCTGAGTTCGTCGAACGCGGCGCTGCCGGCGAGTTCCGCCCGGTAGCGGCGCTGAAATTCGGGCCAGCGCCGCAGATCGTGACCGAACCAGCGGCGTAACAGGTGCGACGGCGCGACCTGCGGCAACCAGTGGTCGATGCACGCCTGTTCCCGGCTGACGGCCCGGGGCCAAAGCCGGTCGACCAGGACGCGCAGGCCATCCTCTTCGGCGACGGGATCGTAAATGCGCTTCAGTTGCAGTTCACCCGGGGCGGTGGCTCGACCGGTCACAATACGGCGCTCTGCTCACGTGCCCACTCCACCGGTGACTGCCCGATGTGGGCGCGAAACGCCCGGGACAGTGCGCTGGCGCTGCCATAGCCCACCGCGTCCGCCACCAGCTGTACCGACTTGCCCTTGCGCAGCAGCGCCTGGGCGAGGCTGAGCCGCCATTCGGCGAGGTAGGCGGCCGGGGTGGTGCCGACCCGGTCGCGGAACCGGGCCGCAAACCGCGCGCGGGACATGCCGGCCACTTCAGCCAGGCTGGGCAAACTCCACGGCCGGGCCGGTTCGGTGTGCATGGCGTCGATCGCCTTGCTCAGCCGCGGGTCGGCGAGACCCGCCAGGAGACCGTACTGCAGCCGCTGCTGGTCGATCAGATCCCGCAGCACCTGCACGATGACCACCTCGATCAGGCGGTCCAGAACCGCCTGACGCCCTGACTCCTGGTGTGACGCCTCGGCGAACAGCAGTTGCAGTGCGGCGTCCAGAATCGGCGCGTCCGCCAAGCGCACGACCACGACATCCGGCAGGGCTCTGGCAATGGGGTTGCGCAACCCCGCACCGAAGTCGAAGGAGCCGCACACCAGGACGGTTTCCGGGTCCAGCGGATAGAGGCTGTGGGTGGTCGGGTTCATGTAGAGAAACAGGCTCGGCTCATCAATCAGCAGGCTGGGATGGGCCGGCGCCTCCACGCGCAGGCTGCCGGAGCGCAGGACATGGATATAGGCCAGGCCGTCGCCGTCGTCGTAGGTCGCGGAACGGCACGCCGGGCCGGCCTGGAACACCCGGGCGTGCAACTCGAACCGTTGCAGCAGGGAGAAAAGCTTATCGGTCATATGAGACGCTTCGTATTGAATAAGGCACGGAAAGATACCATACGTATCGGCCGGGCCGTCAACATAGCCTCGCGCTGGGAAAGCGCACTCCACCCGGATTCCCCAACCCAGGAGAAACAGACATGGCCCGCATCACACCGCTGAACATCGACCAGACCGACGCCACCACCGCCGCAACCCTGAAAGGTGTGCAGGCGAAGCTCGGCATGGTGCCGAATCTGCTCACCACCATGGCCCACACCCCGGCCGCGTTGAACGGCTACCTGCAACTGGCGGAGGCGCTGTCGCGGGGAAGCCTGACACTGCGCCAGCGGGAGCTGATCGCCATCGCGGTGGCCCAGGAGAACGGCTGTGCGTACTGCCTGAGCGCCCATGCCGTTACGGGGCGCAGTGCCGGCCTGACGGAAGGCGACATCGACCAGGCGCGCCATGGGCTGGCGGCGGACCCGACCGGCGCGGCCATCATCGACTTCGCCCTGCGCGTGGTGCGCAACCGCGGCGCGATCAGCGACGGCGAGATTGCCGCTGCCCGGCAGGCGGGACTGACGGACAGCCAGATCATCGAGATCGTCGCCAACGTCGCCCTCAATGTGATGACCAACTACACCAACCGGGTTGCGGACACGGTAATCGATTTCCCGGTGGTGCAGCTCGCGGCGGCCTGAGGGCACCACGGCGCCCGGCCACCACCCTGCAAAGGAGAACTACGATGAACAGACGCGCACTCGCCCTGGCCCTGCTGACGCTGACGGTTGCGGGCCTACGGGTCGCTTCCGCGGCGGACGATCCGCCCGCCATTGGTGCGGCGGTCTATACCGTCGACGGCGAATTACGCCTGCCGCAGGGTTATCGGGAGTGGGTATTCATCGGCGCGCCGCTGACACCCAACGCCCTGAACGGC
>JAYZWP010000403.1:0-2652 GCA_036142245.1 Pseudomonadota bacterium
TGCGAAGACTATGACCTGTGGCTGCGCATCT
Organism: Pseudomonadota bacterium; assembly: GCA_036142245.1. GTDB lineage: Bacteria > Pseudomonadota > Gammaproteobacteria > Immundisolibacterales > Immundisolibacteraceae > JAYZWP01. The sequence goes on from JAYZWP010000403.1 coordinate 32, forward strand.
GCGCCCGCTTCCCGGTGCTCCTGGTGGCCGAACCCCTGGTGATTAAGCAGGGCGGCCACGCCGACCAGCTCTCGCGCCGCTATCCCGCCATGGACCGGTTTCGGCTTCGTGCCCTGCACAAGCTGCTCGGCCGGAATCACCTGACACCCGACCAGGCGCGGGCTGCGCTCGCTACCCTGAATGACAAGACCGCCGTCTACTGTGCGGGCGCCCGCAAACGGGGCAGGCACAAGGAGGCGGATCGTCTCGAAGCGCGCTACCGGACTTTGGCGCGCCACTGGGCGAAAGCGGCATGATTCATCTCGTCTGTGCACTGCCGGCGGAGGCTCGTCCCGTGGTCGATCATCTGCGTCTCAGGTCGCTGCCGCGGCGGGGCGGCTTCGCGCTCTACGGTAATCGTCATTACCGGCTGGCGGTCTCGGGTGTCGGCCAGGTCAATGCGGGTGCGGCGGTGGCGCTGCTCGCCGCCCAGGGGGACCACGCTGCCTGGATCAATGTCGGGGTGGCGGGTCAGGCCGAGTCGTCGGTCGGGGCAGCCGCCCTGGCGGCGAAGGTGACGGATGCCGCCACTGGACGCGCTTGCTACCCGCAGTTCCCCTTCGCCACTGCTGTGCCGCGGCTGCCGCTGCGTACGCAGGCACTGCCCCGCGACCCCGCAGGGTGCCCGGGAGAACTGATCGACATGGAAGCAGCCGGCTTCTGCGCCGTGGCGGCCCGCTTCGCCACGCTGGAGCGCGTACACTGCCTGAAGGTGGTGTCGGACAACGGCGGCGAGCCGCCGCGCCTGGCCAAGCGGACGGTGGCCGATCTGATCGAGGGGCAGTTGCAAGCGCTGGATGAACTGATCGGTGCCCTGACAGGACTGCTCGATGCACTGCCTGCGGAGCTTCCGGGCGAGGCGATACTGGAGAGGTTTTGCGCACACCACCATTACAGCGTGAGTCAGATCCACGAACTGCGCCGACTGCTGGCGCGGTGGTGCACTCTTGACGGTGGATCTCTCCCGGAACCGCCGCCCGGCGCGGCCTCCGCCCGGGAGGTTCTGGCCTATCTGCGGGACGGGTTGGCCGAACTGAGTTGGCGTGCGCCGCTGGGACGCGCGGATACCGTGCCCCGCGAAGCATGATTGACACCATCTACCTGGAGGAATCGGTGCGGGACCACCCCCTGACGCGGGACCTGCTGCGCCGCTATGCCCACGCCGTCCAGGTACCCTGTGCCAGCTACGGCGAGGTGTTCAATCACCGCGCGCAGAATTTTCGGTTGCAGAAGCGCCGCCCGGCTTTGATCCTGGCGCGAAAGGAGCGCAACTTCGTACATGCCGCGCCACCGGGTTACGGCATCGGCGGTGCGAGGAACTTCTATTTCTCGCACCTGCTGAATTGCCCCTACGACTGCCGTTACTGCTTTTTGCAGGGGATGTTCGGCTCGGCCAACTATGTACTGTTCGTCAACTACGAGGAGTTCGGAGACGCCATGGCGCGGGAGATTGGCGCGGCGCCGGCCGGAGAGGAGACCTGGTTTTTCTCCGGCTATGATGCCGACAGCCTGGCGTTGGAACCGGTGACCCGGTTCGCCGTCTGGGCGTTGGACTGGCTGGCAGGTCAGCCGCGGGCGCGGCTTGAGCTGCGTACCAAGAGCACCCACACACGCGCGCTGCTGAAGCGACCCGCCTTGCCGAACTGTGTGGTCGCCTTCAGCCTGGCACCGGAACCGCTGGCCCGGCAGTTGGAACACCAGGCCCCGACCGTCGCCAAACGACTCGCGGCTGCCGCGCGACTGCAACGGGCCGGCTGGCCCGTGGGCATCCGCCTGGACCCGTTGATTTACGTGCCGGATTACGCGCGTCAGTACCGGGCATTACTGGACCAGGTCGCCGCCAGCCTGGCGTCGGAGTCGCTTCACTCGGTATCGGTCGGGGGGATGCGTTTGCCACGCGGTTACTTCGAGCGCATGGCCAGGTTGTATCCCGACGAGCCACTGTTTGCCGGACTGCTCGCCGAGCGGGATGGCATGGTGGCCTATCCGGCTCGGATCGAGGCGCGGCTTATTGAAGAGGTGAGCGGCATGGTGCGCGACCGGTTTGGCCCGGAGCGGCTATTCACCTGCGACTGGCAAGCCGCGGCGTGATGCGCTATCTGGTGACCGGGGCGAGTTCCGGCATTGGTCTGGCCGTCGCGCGGATGCTGCTGGAACGGGGTGCGCACGTCGTGGGGCTGTCGCGCACGGCGGGGCCGGCCGTCGACCACGGGGGTTACCGGCACGTGGCGGTCGATCTGGCCGATCTCGAGGCGGTGCGGGCAGTGTCCCGGGAATTGAGTCGCCAGGAGCCCTGGGCAGGCGCGGTATTCAATGCCGGAGCGGGAAGGTTCGGCGGCCTGGAGGAGTTCGGCCACGATGACATCACCGGTTTGGTCGACCTAAACCTGTCGAGTGTGTTGCTGCTCGCCCGAACCCTGGTGCCCGTCCTGAAGCGGGCAGGACGGGGTGATCTGATCTTCATCGGGTCCGAGGTTGCGCTGTCCGGCGGGCGTTACGGTGCCGTTTATGCAGCGACCAAGGCGGGAATCGCTGGCTTTGCAAGGGCGTTGCGGATCGAGTGTGCCGGGAGCGGCGTACGG